>JAGPDF010000050.1 GCA_018057705.1 Thermoanaerobaculia bacterium
TAGCGGTCGCAGAGCTCGCGCGCCGCGGCGAGGTAGCCCGCGGGGGCGACGTTGATGCCGCCCTCACCCTGGATCGGCTCGAGCACCACCGCGGCGACCCGGTCGCCGGTGAAGTCGAAGATCTTCATCATCTTCGCGAGCACGTCGATGTCTCCCCACGGAACGTGCGTCCAGTGGAGGAGGGGCAGGAACGGCTCGCGGAAGACCGCCTTCGAGGTGCCGCCGAGCGAGCCCATGCTCTTGCCGTGAAAGGCTCCGGCGGCGCCGATGAAGTGATGCCTGCCGGTCGCGAGCGTCGCCATCTTGAGGCAGCCCTCGATCGACTCGGTGCCGGAGTTGGTGAAGAAGGCGTACTGCAGATCCCCCGGCGTGATCAGCGCGACGAGATTGGCGAGGTAGGTGCGCAGCGGATCGATCAGCTCCTGCGAATGGATCGCCTGCCGGTCGAGCTGGTCGCGGACCGCCTTCATCACCCGCGGATGCCGGTGCCCGACGACGTAGATACCGTAGCCGCCCAGGATGTCGATGAACTCCTTGCCGTGGATGTCGCGGAAGACCGCGCCCTCGTCCTCCCACTCGACCGCGGTGTAGTCGGTCGAAACCGACTTGCGGAACTGCAGGAACCCCTCGTTCACATGGTCCGTCCAATAGCGCACCGACTCCTCGATGACGCGCGCCCGCTCGTCGGGAGAGAGGCTCTTCTTCGAGATCAGGTCGAGGACGTAAGCCGACTTCTGCTGCGCTTCCTCAAGATTCTGTCGCATGGATCCGTGCTCCCAACCGCGGCCGTGGAGCTCGAAGCCTATCGCGGCATCAGGGAAAGGCGGCACTCCAGCGCGAGGTGTCGTCGGTCTCGAAGTCGTCGGCGAACAGGGCGTCGCGGAAGCCGCGGTAGAGGACGCCGTTGCCCTGCGAATCGGCGGCGTCCACGCCCTGCCAGGCGACCACGAAGTTCCCGCGCGGCTCGCTCGCCACCCAGGGGTCGATGAAATCGGTGCCCGAAGTGCTCACCAGGAACTCGCTGTCCAGGGGTGGAACCAGTGGGTCGTCCGCCTCGGCGAAGCCGCCGCCGCCGTTCTTCTTGCGGCCCTGGATGATGATCGGACTGCCCTCGGGGGCGGCCTCGAAGGGTGGGTCGATCGCCGGCGCGGAGACCCAGACGGTGACGAAGCCGCCACGCTGGTCGATCGCCACGGAGGGCTCGCGCTCGTCCCTGGCGGTCGAGAGGTTGACCGGCTCCTCGCTGGAGGTGGGCACCCCGTCGACGATGCGGCGCGCGAAGATGTCGCGCCGCGTCTCGCCCGCGGTCTCCTCGGCCTCCCAGACGATGACCGCGTCGCCCTGGCCGTTCGCCGCCAGCGCGACGTGGGCGCGTTGAACGACGGTGTTCGAGGTGTTGGCCTCGAACTCGACCGTGCCGCTGCCGTTGGAGTCGAACCCGCGCGCCAGGATCACGGGAATCACCGGCGAGAGCTGCCGCGGGCCCTGCCAGCCGACGAGCCAGCCGCCGGGGATCGCCGCCACCGCCGGCTCCTCCTGGTCACCGTCCAGGCCGAGATTGAGAAAGAGCGGATCGGAGGCCGGCGAGGAGGGGAAGTTCGCCGGGTAGAACCGGCCGCGAATGTTGTCGCCGGTTCCCCCGAGCGCGAAATTGGGCGGTGTGTCGTCCTGCCAGGCGACGGCGAAGGCACCGCTCGGCTGCATGGCGACGGCGGGCCGGCGCTGCAGGCCGGCGTGGTCCTCGTTGACCGGGAAGTCGGGCGTGAGGGGGGTGCCGTCGGCGGCGAAGAGGCGCCCGAAGATTCCCGGCGTGATCGGCGGGTTGATGTTGTCCGGGCCCTCCCAGACGACCACGAAATGGCCGTCGTCGGCGACCGCGATCGCCGGGTTGCGCTGGTCGCCGGTGGCACTGAAATTGACCAGGAACTCCCCGGAGAGCGGCAGACCCGTGCGCGCATGGAAGCGGCGGCCGACGATGGCGGAGGCGTTGCCGTCCAGGAACTCGTCGCGCCAAACCACAACGAAGTTGCCGTTGGGGTCGATCGCCACCGCCGACTCGTCCTGATTCCCGGTGGTGGTGAGGTTGGCGAGCGCCTGCGGACCGACCGGCAGAGGGGTCTGGGCAGCGGCCGGCGACGCGGCGCCGCCGAACAGAGTGCAGAGCAAGGCGACGCCTGCGGACCACGCCAGCCGGGCTTCGGGCTTCATGTCGATCCTCCGATCGGCGCAGTGTCCTGCAGATCCGCCAGAGATGCAAGCTCGCGCTCGAGCGCCGCGACGTCCGGGTGGCCGGCCCCCAGCGTGGCCGCTCCGATCCGCAGCCCTTCACGCAGGGCCGCCGCGGCCTCTGCGGATCGGCCCTGGTCGCGGCGAAGTCTGCCGAGCGCCGTCCAGGCTTCGACGAGCCGAGCATGCTCGGCGCCGAGGGCGGCGGTGAGCCTCTCCTTCCCGCTGGTCACGAGACGCTCGGCGCGCCCCTGGCGGCCCGCCTGGCGTTCGAAATCGCCCAGGCGGAGGAGGGTCGTGGCGGTCTCGGCGTGCGCGTCGCCGTAGGTGGCGCGACAGATTTCGAGCGCACGCTCGAGGAGCGCGATGCCCTCCTCGATGCGCCCCTGCCGGCCGTAGAGACGGGCGAGGCTGTTGAGAATCGACGCCACATCGGGATGCATCGGTCCCTGGGCCTTCTCGGCGATCGCCAGGGCCCGGCGGTGGAGCGCCTCGGCCTCGGCGAGGTTGCCGAGATCGCGCGCCAGGATCCCCATGTTGTTGAGCTGCGCCGCGAGATGCGGATGGTTCGCGCCGAGCAGCTCCTCGTTGAGCACCAGCGCCTCGCGGTAGCGCGCCGCGGCGGTCGCGAAGTCGGCCCGCCGCCAGGCGAGGATGGCGAGGTTGTTGAGCGCCAGCGCGACGTCTCGCGCCGGCGGCTCCGGAGTCTTGCGCAGCAGTTCGAGCGAGCGCGCGAAGCGCTCCTCCGAGGCCTCGAAGTCGCCCTGTTTGTAGGCCAGGGCGCCCATCGAATTGAGGGTGCGCGCCAGCTCGTCCACCGGCGGAGCGGCCTGTCTGCCGAAGATCGCCTCGGCGCGCGCCAGGACCCGGGCGGCCTCCGCGAAGCGTTCGAGGTCGACGTAGACCGCACCCAGGTGTGCGAGCACCTCGCCCACCGCGAGCTCGTCCGGTCCGCGCTCGCGCTCCTCCGTGGCGAGCGCCTGCTCGAGCAGGCTCGCCGCGCTGTCCAGGTCGCCCAGCCGCCAGGTGATCCCGCCGAGCGTGTCCTGCAGCCGCGACTGAATCAGCGGCTCGTTGGCGAGTTGGCGCGTGATCCTCTGGCCGCCGAGCTCGACGATCTCGCGCACCGTGACGTCTCGCCCCTGCGAACGCTCCGGATCGGCCTGCTCGAAGAGGTCGACGAGGAACTCGACGACGCGGTTCGCCGTGCGGGCTTCGCGATTCGCCCGGTTCGCAGCGCGCTCGAGATCCACGGCGAGGCTCTCGGCATGTGCGCGGGCGCGCTTCTCCCGCACCGCGAGGAAGGAGACGACCGCGAGGACGATCGTCAGCAGGGCGAACGAGATCGAGATCGCGACGACCTTGAGACGCCGCCGTCGCAGGCGCTGGGGCTTGTCGAGCAGCAGGCGCAGCCGCTCGAGACACTCCTTCGCCGTCGGGCGACGGGCCGGAATCGGGTGCTTGAGATCCTCCACCAGGCGCGCCAGCTCGGGATCGATGCCGTCTTCCGCCCGGATCGGGAGGCTGCCGTTCTCGGCGACGCGCATCAGAAGCTGCGGCAGCGGTTCGTTCGGGTAGGGAGACCGCCCGGTCAGCAGCTCCTGCAGGAGGATGCCGAAGGAGAAGAGGTCGCTCGCTTCGGAGAGCTCCTCGCCCGAAGCCTGTTCCGGGCTCATGTAGAGGATCGTCCCGACGATCGACCCCTGCTGGGTGAGCGCCGCCGAGAACGACGAGCTCCCGGCACCGCGCCGGTGGAGGGCGATCGTGCCCTCGGGGTCGAAAGCGGTCGCCGCGGGTGCGGCCTGGACGCGATCGGAGACCGGCGAGGCCGGCGCGATGTCCCGGCCCGGCTCGCCTTCGGTGGACTCGTCGGTGCTGGAGCGCGCGATGCCGAAGTCGAGCACCTTCACCGCGCCGGAGGGCAGCACCATGATGTTGGCCGGTTTCAGATCGCGATGGATGATGTGCTCGCGGTGCGCCACCGTCAGAGCGCAGGCGATCTTCGCGCCGACCTCGAGGATCTCGCGCTCGGCGAGCCTGCGGCCGGAAGAGAGCTGATCCAGGGTCTCGCCGTCGACGAACTCGAGCACCAGAAGATCGGCCTCCTCCGATTCGATGAGGTCATAGACCTGGCAGATGAGCGGGTCGGCGAGCCGCGAGAGGATCCGCGCTTCGCGCAGGAACCGTGCCCGGGCGGTACCCGACAGGCGGTGCTCCGCGCGGATCGTCTTCACCGCGACGACGCGCTCGAGCTTCTCGTCGAAGGCGCGGTAGACCTCGCCCATGCCGCCCATGCCCAGGAGGCTCTCGAAGCGGATGTGGCCGATGTTCGTTCCGACCAGGCTCAACTAGAGGAGCCTCAGAAGATCCCGATCGGTCCGCTCGAGCGCGGCTCGCGCCACGGGCTCGTCGGCGAGCATGCGGAAGTCGGCGAAGTCGAAGCCCGGCCCGACACAGGCGCCGGTGAGAGAGAAGTCGCCGAGTGGCTCGGCCGCCTGCCAGAGGCCCGCCGGAACGATGCGTTGCGGCGCGCTGCCCCTCTTCCCGCCGGCGAGCGGGCCGAGAATCGCCGCGGTGAGCGCGCCGGTCGCCGCGTCGAAGGTCCAGAGGCGGACGTCGGCCCCTTCGAAGTGCAGCCAGATCTCGTCGGAGTCGACGACGTGCCAGGCGCTCCTCTGGCCGGCGAGCATCAGGAACCAGATGCCGGTGAGGGCCGATCGTCGTCCGCGGCCGTCGAGCGGATCGACGGCGCGCGGCGAACGGAAGAGCTCGGCGAAGTAGCCCCCTTCCGGATGCGGGCGCATCTCGAGCTCGGAGATGAGTCGGGCGGCGCGCGAATCCATCGCGGTCTAGCCGGCCTCCGGCTGCTGCCGGGCGGCACGCAGCACCTCGGCGACCTTGGCGCCGAGCGCCCGCACCCGGAACGGCTTCTGGAGGAAGGCCGTCCCGCTGTCGAGGTCGCCGCCGACGTGGAAAGCGTCGTCGGGATAGCCCGACATGAACAACACCGGGAGCTCCGGCCGGCGTTCGCGGATGCGGCGCGCGAGCTCGGGGCCGCGCATGCCGTGCATGACGACGTCGGTGATCAGCAGGTCGATCGCCCCGGCATGGATCCGGTCGAGCTCGAGTGCCTCTTCGGCATCGGCCGCGGTGAGGAGCGTGTAGCCGCGATCCTGGAGCGCCGTGGCGACGAGGTCGCGGACGGCGCCCTCGTCCTCGACCAGCAGGACCGTCTCGCCGCGACCCCCGGCCCCCGTCGGCTCGCTGGTCGTGGCGCTCACCGACACCCCGCTGGGCAGGCTGGGCAGGTAGACCCGGAAGGTCGAGCCCCTGCCGGCGGAGCTCTCGGCGGTGACCTGGCCGCCGCTCTGGGTGACGATGCCGTAGACGGTGGCGAGGCCGAGGCCGGTCCCCTTGCCCTTCTCCTTGGTGGTGAAGAAGGGCTCGAAGATGTGCGCGCGAGTCCAGTCGTCCATGCCCACGCCGCTGTCTGCGACCGTGATCACCGAGTACCTTCCGGCTGGGATGTCGGCGCTCGGCGGGGGAACGGCGTCGGCATCCCCTTCCCGAGCACCGCCCACTTCGACGCTCGCGGTCGCGATCCGGATGGTGCCGCCTTCCGGCATGGCGTCGCGGGCGTTGACCGCGAGATTGATCAACACCTGATGAATCTGACCCTCGTCGGCGCGGACCGGCGCGAGGGCGGGATCGAAGGCGAGCTCCAGGCGGATCTCTTCGCCGAGCAGGCGCTCGAGCATCCGGGCGGTGTTTCGAGCGATCGTGTTCAGGTCGAGGGCGCGCGGCTCCACGACCTGACGGCGGCTGAACGCCAGCAGCTGCTGCGTCAGCGCTGCGGCGCGCTCGGCGGCCGCCTGGATCTCCTCGATCTCGGCGCGGAAAGGGGTCTCTCTGCCCGCGCCGCCGCCGACACCGGAATCGAGCCGGTCGAGGACGAGGCTGCTGCCGCCGAGGATCGACGTCAGGAGATTGTTGAAGTCGTGCGCGATACCGCCGGCGAGCCGCCCGATCGCCTCCATTTTCTGGGATTGGCGCAGTTCCTCTTCGAGCGACTTGCGGTCGGAGATGTCGATCGCCACGCCGATGGTACCGATGATCGCGCCTGCCACGTCGCGCAGGGGCTCGACGTGGCAGGAGTAGGTGTGGTCGGCCCATTGCTGTTCGTAAGAGCCGGGGTGGCCGCTGACGGCGCGCAGGTGGGTAGCGATGGCGGGGAGGGACCGGTCGGTGGTCGCAAACATCTCGTAGAGGGTCGTTTCGACGCCGGCCCCCGGCTCGAGTCCCAGTGTCGCGAGGGCGCTGCCGTCGGTCGAGGTGTAGCGCAGCTCGAGATTGGTCGTCCAGAGCAGGGCCGGGAGTTGCGCGAGCAGCAAGCGCAGGCGCGTCTCGCGCTCGCGCAGCGCGTCAGCGGCGAGTCGCCGGCGCAGCACCAGGGCGATCTGCCCGGAGACGAAGACGAGCAGCTCGAGGTCTTCGGCAGTGAGGCGCGGCTCACCGTCGTAGCTCTGAACGACGATCGCGCCGATCGTTCCGTCCTCGCCGGCGAGCGGAACACCCATCCAGTCGACCGACGGCGGACCGACCAGCTCGACCTCACCCCGGTCGGCGAGCTCCGTGACCAGATCGCCTGTGGCGAGCAACGGTCGGCCGGTGCGCAGGACGTACTCGGTGAAACCGCGCCCGAGTGGCGCGGGCTCGGGCGGTGGCTCCAGGGTATCGACGAAATAGGGGAAGCTCAGCAGTCCGCGCGAGCGATCGTGCAGCGCGATGTAGAAGTTCTCGGCCGGCATCAGTCCGCGCACGACTTCGTGGATCGCGCCGCAGAGCTCCGGCAGCTCGCGGACTTTCTGTGCCGCCACGGCAATGCGGTACGCGGCGTCGCGGACGACCTCTCCACGGTAGCGGCGAGTGACGTCGCGGAAGCTCCAGATCCTCCCGGCCGGCACGCCGTGGAGCAACTGCGGCCGCGAAGTCCGCTCCAGGACGCGGCGGTCCTTGAAGTGCAGCAGATCCTCACTCACGGCGTCGGGCTGCGCGTAGAGCTCCTTCACCTTGGCGAGGAAGCCCTCGGGATCCGTCAGCTGATCGAGCACGTAAGCGAGGGCCCGGCCGTCGTCACCGCTGCGCAGAATCTCTCCTGGCACACGCCAGAGCTCGGCGAAGCGGCGGTTGAAGCGTACGATCGTGCCCGCGCCGTCGACGACCAGAAGGCCGTCTTCGGTCGAGTCGAGCACCGCCTGCAGGAGGGCGACCTCCTGGGTGAGCGCCGCCAGGCTGCGCTCTTCGCCCGCCTCGCCCTCTCCGGAGTTGCCGACCATGCACGATCCCCTTGGAATGGCTCGCGGACGAAGTCCTTCCGCGCGGGCCTTTTCATCATGCCGAGCAGCGTTTTTCGATGCTACCACCGGCGGCGGAGGTATCCTGCTCGCGCTGGAGGGCGAAACCTCGGGTGGAGCGGTGGCATCCGACAGCAGGGTGCGCGCTCTCGCGCCCCGTCCAGGCGGCCGGGCGATGGTGGTCGCTACTGCGGAGGAGTGCTTGCCCTTGCCCGGAATCCGGACCCGACTCGCCGCCCTTCAGGTGCTCGTGGCGGGCGCCCTCGCCGCACCCGTTTCCGCGGTCGATCCGCCGGCGGTCGTCGGCTGGAGTCGTCTCTCCGGCGGCGCCATCGAGAGTACGCGTTCGTTTTTCGACGGCGGCTACGGCAAGCTCCTGGACGGCGAGCTGCCGGAGAGCGCGCGCGCCGAGGCGGCGACCGGCGAGCTTCGCCTTGCGCTCGACTGGGAGCCGGCACCGGGCTGGCGCCTGTTCGTCCACGGCGCGGCGCGCGGCGACTCCGCCACGGGCTCCGCGGCCTCGGGTCTGATCGAGGGTTTCGTCGAACGGCGCTACGGCTTCGGCGCCGGCCACGAGATCGGACTGAAGCTCGGCCAGTTCTTCCTGCCGGCATCGCGCGAGAACGTCGAGGCGCTCTGGAGCTCGCCCTACACCCTGACACTCTCGGCGCTCAACTCCTGGATCGCCGAGGAGATCCGGCCGATCGGCCTCGATCTGGTCTGGAGCCGGACGGACTCGACCGACCAGCGCTGGTCGCTCGCCGGCACGCTGTTCGGCGGCAACGACACCGCCGGCACCCTCGTCGCCTGGCGCGGCTTCGCGCTCCATGACCGGCCGACGCCGACCGCCGAGTTCCTCCCGCTGCCGCCGCTCGCGGCTCTCGCGACCACCTTCTCCGAGCAGGACCGGCGTGGCACCCAGCCGTTCTCTCGCGACCTCGATCATCGGCCGGGCTACGCCGGCCGCGCACGCTGGGACGCGCCGCAGCGTCGCGCTGTGGTTCAGGCGACCGCTTTCCTCAACAATGGCGACCGCGCCCTGCATTCCGGTCAGTATGCCTGGCAGACCGACTTCCGCTGGCTGTCGACCGAGGTCGAGCTCCCCGCCGGCTTTCGGATCCTCGGCGAATGGGGGACCGGCACCAGCGAGATGGGCTTCGCACCGCCGGGGCGGCGCTCGCAGTCGCAGGTCGACATCGGCTTCGATGTCCTCTACGCGATGCTCTCCTGGCAGCGCGGAGCGCTTCGCACTTCGCTGCGCTACGACGACTTCACCGTCGAGGACCGCGACTCGACGCCGGGGGACGACAACAGCGAGGCGGGCTCGGCCTGGACGCTGGCGATGATCGCAACCTTCGGGGAGCATCTGCGCGGCGCGGTCGAGCTGCTCCATCTCGAAGCCGAGCGCCCCGAAGCGCGACGCAACGGCACCGACGATGTGAGCGGGCGCGCCTTCCGGGCCGAGTTGCGATACGCCTTCTGAGTCCGCCGGCGGGCGTCAGGCCGCCGGCAGGGCGCGGCTCTCGCGGCGCGCGGCGAGGGCGAAGGGAACGACCGCGACGCCGGTGACGACGAGGCTCACGAGCAGGCCGGAGGTGAGACCGCGGGCGTCGCCGATCATGCCGGTGACGAGCGGCCCCGGACCGACCCCGAGGAGGTTCAGGACCAGGAGGGCGAAGGCCACGAAGGTCGAGCGCGCCTGCACCGGCGCGAGCTCCTGGAAGGCCGAGAAGAGCGGTCCGAACCAGGCGGTCGTGCCGGCGCTGGTGAAGAACCAGCAGAGGTAGAACAGCGGCGTACCGGGAGCGACCGAGTAGAAGACCCAGCCGACCGGGGTGAAGAAGGCGGTCATGGCGACCAGGCTCCAGATCCTGCCCCCCCGCCAGCGCCGGGCGCAGAAATCGCCGAAAGCACCGCCGGCGAGATTGCCGAGGAAGCCCGCCGCGACGGCGACGAGACCGGCGCGAAAGGCGGCGTCGGCGTAGGCGAAGCCGCGCTCCTGCACGAGCCAGGTCACGCTGTGGAGCGCGGCGCCGGAGCCGTAGCAGAGGAGCGATCCGCCGGCGAGCGCGAGCGCGAGCGCCGGACGCTGGACGAGTGCGCGCCCGAGATCGCGCAACAGCTCGCCGACCGCCGGCCGGCGCTTCTGCTCGGCCGCCGAAGCGGCGGCGACCTTGCGGCGCTCTGGTTCGCGCAGGATCAGGAGAAGCGTGGTGGCGAGAATCCCGATGGCCCCGAGGACCCAGAACGAGACCCGCCAGCCGAAGCGCGGCGCGATGAGGCTCGAAGAGATGAGCGCGAGCGCCATGCCGAGCGGGATGCCGGCGTAGTAGACGCCGATCGCGAGCCCCAGCCGGCGCACCGGGAAGGCGTCGCCGAGCATCGACAGCGCCGCCGGCGTCAGCGTCGCTTCGCCGATACCGACGAAGATGCGCGGGATGGCGAGTTGGGCGAAGCTCCTCGCCCAACCGGAGAGCGCGGTCATCGCGCTCCACAGGACGACGCCGGCGGCGATCAGCGGGAAGCGGCGGTAGCGGTCGGCGGCGATGCCGAGGAAGAGTCCGACCAGGGTGTAGAAGAAGACGAAGCCGAAGCCGGCCAGCAGGCCGATCTGGGCGCGGGTCAAGCCGAGGTCGGCGATCAGCAGCGGCGCCAGGCTCGCGATCAGCATCCGGTCGACGAAGTTGAGGACGTTCAAGGCGGTGAGGAAGAGGAGCAGTCCCCAGGCGGCGCGGGAGACCTTGCCGGCGGGATCGTCGGGCTGGCGGGAGGACATCGGATCGGGACTCCTCAGGCGTTGGGGTCGCGCCCGGCGAGGAAGCGCCGCAGGCGGGGAAAGAAGAGCTCGCGGCGCTCGAGGTAGACGACGTGCCCGGCCTCGGGGAGGAGCTCGTAGCGGCTGTTGGGGAAGATCGTGGCGAGCTTCGCCTGGGCCCAGAGCGGGATGCAGCGGTCCTGTTCGCCGGCGAGGATGAGGGTCGGCGTGCGGACGGCGCGATATTCGTCGAGGCGCGCCTCGAGGCCAGCGAAGAACGGGTTCTGCGCCTCGGTGAGGCGCACCAGGCTGTGGATGCGCCCGATGTAGCGCTCTTCGAAGCGCTGGCGCATGCCTTCGAACTGCGCCGGATCGATGGTGCGGAGAAAGCGCTCGCCGAAGATCTTCTCGTACATGTACTGCGTGTAGAGCGGAAAGAGCTCCGGCCCGCCGGCGTAGAAGCGCAGCGAGATCGCCTGGTAGAGCTCGAACAGGCGTTCGTTCGAGAGCAGAATCCCCGAGACGGTGAGGGTGTGCAGGCGTTCCTGGTAGAGCCGGGCGAACTCGAGCGCCACGAAGCCGCCGTAGGAGACCCCCATCGCGTGCACGCGCTCGATGCCCACTTCGTCGAGGATGGCTCCGAGCTCGCCGGCAAGTTGCGGCATCGTGACCGGTTCGTCGGGACAGGCGGAAGCGCCCTGCCCGATGTAGTCGAACAGCAGCACGTCGTAGCCCGCGAGGTCTTCGATGAACGGATACCAGGCGCGGGTGTGCATGGCGAGGCCGTTCAGCAGGCAGACCACTTCGCGGTCGCCGGTGCCGTGGAGCTCCCACCAGATCCGGTGCTGCGGACGCAGCGGGTCGGGAAGGTAGCCGCTGCGGTACGGAGTGACTTCGGCCATCGGGCTCCTCGGTAGCTTCTCGCGCTCTGCGAGCGCCGGTCAGTCGCGCGTCAGGACGGTGCAGACCGTGGCACAGATCGGTCCGCCGATGTTGAACGTGGCGGCGACGCGTGCGTCGCGCCGCTGCAGGGGGGCCGGAGCGCGGCCGAGGAGCTGGCGGAAGCTCCAGCCGAGCATCGCGACGCCGGTGGCTCCGATCGGATGCCCCTTCGCGAGAAGCCCCCCGGAGGTGTTGATTGCGCAATCGCCGTCCACCGCGGCGCGGCCCTCGGCCCAGAAGCGGGCTCCGGCGCCGGGCTCCGCGAGGCCGAGCACCTCGACGCCGATGGCACCCATCACCGAAAAGCAGTCATGAACCTCGGCGACGTCGAGGTCGGCCGGGCCGACCTTCGCCATGGCGAGCGCCTGGCGCATCGCCGATCGCGCTCCCGCGGGACGCAGGACGTCGCGTCCGGCCTTGCGCAGCGGATCGGTAGCCTGCGCCCAGCCCGCGAGACGTACCGCGCCGGCGCGCGCCACGCCGAGCCGGGAGAGCCCCTCTTCGGTGGCCAGAATGAGCGCGGCATAGCCGTCGGTGATCTGCGAACAGTCGTAGGTCTTGAGCGGCAGGCCGGGGACGATGTAGCGGTTGGGGCCGGCGATCGTCATCGCCTGCTCGAGGGTGAGCTCCACGCCGCGCATCTGGGCATCCGGATTGTGTTGCGCATGGGCGTACTCGGCGACCGCAATTCGCGCCAGATCCTCTTCCGAGACGCCGAAGGTCAGCATGTACTCGGTCATGACTTCCGCGAAGAGGTGCGGAAAGACGTAGGTCTTGCCGGCCCGTTCGTCGGGATGGGAGAAGTAGCCCAGCACCTCGCCGACCCGCGCGCCGTCGACTTTGCCGTCGTCGCCGCGCATCTTCTCGTAGCCGATGGCGATGCCGACCTCTCCCTCGCCGAGCGCGAGCTTCCGGGCGACCGCGAGCACTGCCTGGCCGCCGGAGGCACAGGCGTTCTCGACCGCCTCGATCGGCTTTCCGGCGAGGCCGGGAATTTCTGCGACCAGGCCGGCGAGCAGGCCCTGGCGGTTCAGCGTGAAGTTGCAGGCGGCAGCAACCGAGGCGACGTCGATCAGCGCGGCATCGGCGGCGATCTCGTCGCAAACGCCGAGGACGGCCGACTCGAGAATCTCCGGCACCGTGAGCGCTCCGAGCTTGCCGAAGCGGGACTGGTGATAGGCCGCGAGGTAGAGCGGTTTCATCTCTTTCGTCCTTCCGTTTCGTCGAGGAAATCGAGACAGGCGCTGGCGACCCAATCGGGGTCTTCGACCACCAGGGCGTGGCCCGAGGTTGGATGCACGGCGACCGCCGCGCCGATCGCCGCGGCGAGCGCACGCGCCCGGTCTTCGTCCATGATCCGGTCGTCGGCAGCGAGCAGCGCGAGGGCCCGGCCGCGGACCCTGTGCAGGCGCGCAGAGAGGTCGAACCCTTCGAGCGCCGCGAGCAGCCGGTCGACACCTTCGAACCAGGCCCGCGGCAGCTGATCGGTCTGGGCGCGGCGGGCGGCGAGCGTCGCCGCCTCGGCGCGACGGTAGCCGGCGGAGTAGACGCTCTCGACGAGCAGGTCGTAGAACAGCGCCTGGTCGCCGCCTTCGAGACGGCGCGCGAGCACAGCCCGCATTTCGTCGCTGCCGCGGCGGAACTCGGGCGTCTCGCGATCCATGGCGGTGATCACCACCAGGGAGCGCACTCTCTCCGGCCGGCTGGCGGTGAGCTCGAGCGCCACCTCGGCGCCGAACGAGGCGCCGATGAGATGCGCCGACTCCCAGCCCAGCCGGTCGAGCAACGCTTCGACGTCGGCGGCGTGCCCGGCAAGGTCGGACGGCATGACATCGGCGGCGGACGGTGGCGACAGCAGTTGGCCGCGAAAATCGAAGCGCAGGAGGCGATAGCGCGCCCGCAGGGGCGCCGCGACCGCCTCCCAGGACGGAAAGGTCATCATTCCGCCGTTGAGCAGGACGACAGGCGGACCTTCGCCCTCGATGCGATGCGTCAGTACCTGGGATCCGGTCATTCGTGAATCTTGTCGCGATCGGCGGGTGAATGGCTCGCTTTGTCGGAGAGGTAGCGCGCCCGGAGCTTGCCTTTGATCACCTTGCCATAGGCGGTGCGCGGCAGTTCCGGGAGCTGGACGATCTCCTTCGGCAGTTTGAAGCGCGCCAGGCGCGCCCCGACGAATTCGAGGAGCGACGGGAGCAAAGCACTCCCGGAGCCATCGGAGCCACCGGAGCCGGCGGCGCCGGCGGGAGCGAGCGGCACGACGAAGGCGACTCCGACCTCGCCCCAGGTCGGATCCTCGACGCCGACGACCGCGGCATCGCGCACGCCCGGGTGCTGCAGCAGCACCGCTTCGATCTCGGCCGGGAAGATGTTGACGCCGCCGCTGATGATCATCTCCTTGGCGCGGCCGGCGATCGTGAAGAAGCCCTCGTCGTCGCGACGTGCGAGGTCGCCGGAGCGGAACCAGCCGTCGGCGCCATAGGCCGCCGCAGTCGCTTCGGGGTTCCTCCAGTAGCCGAGCGACACGTGGGGACCGCGGAACCAGAGCTCGCCCACCTCGCCGGTCGGGACATCGTGGCCGTCCGGGCCGACCAGACGGACCTCGGTGTGCATCATCGCCTTGCCGATCGAACCCAGTTTGCGGACCGAGTCCGCGATCGTCATGGCGAAGCAGTTGACGCCGACCTCGGTCATTCCGAAACCCTGCTTGAAGGCGAGGCCCCGCCGCTGGTAGAGCTCGGCGATCCAGGTCGGGAGAGGCGCGCCGCCCGAGTAGAGGCAGCGCACCGAGGAGAGGTCGGCGGCGGCGAACTCCGGCGCCTCGGCCAGGAGCTTCCAGATCGTCGGCACGCCGAGGATCACCGTGCAGCGCTCCCGTTCGACCGTGCTCCAGATCTCGGCCGGGTCGAAGTCGCGATGCAGGACGATCGTGCCGCCGATGGTCATGATCGGCACCAGGAAGGCGAACAGGCCGCCCGCGTGGTAGAGCGGGGTGAAGATCGGCGAGACGTCGGTGGCGGTGAGCTGCCACGAGGCAACGGTGTTGTAGCCGTTCCAGGCCACCTGCCGGTGCGGGATCATCACGCCCTTCGGGCGGCCCGTCGTTCCCGAGGTGTAGAGGAGACAGTAGAGGTCCTCGGGCGTGCGCCGCGCCGGAAGGAAACCGGCTGGGTTCGCCGCGGCGGCGAGCTCGGCGAACGGCCGGTCTCCGGGGGCGAGCGGTGCATCGAGCGCGATCCAGGTCGCGACCGCCGCCGCTTCGGGCAGCGCACGCAGCGACTCGACGAGCGTCGCGAACTCGCCGCCGTAGACCACCATTCGTGCCCCGCTGTCGGCGAGGATCGGCGCGATCTCGTGCGCGGTGAGCCGCGTGCCGAGGGGCACGAGGACGCAGGCCCCCTTGCCGGCGGCGAAGAAGAGGTCGAGGAACTCGACCCGATTGTGGGCGAGGAGCGCTACGCGGTCGTCCGGAGCGGCACCGAGCTCCCGGAGGACGAGCGCGGCGCGCCGCGCCCGCTCCTCGAGCTCGCGATAGGACAGGCGCAGCGGTGGATCGACGACCACCAACGCCGGCGCGTCGGGGGTGAGCCGGGCGCGCTCGCCGAGCACATCGGCGGAGATCATTCCCGCGGGCTCGTGGCGCCGCCTGGAGCGGGCGCGCCGATGGGTGCTACCGGAGCGGGGAGCGGCGCCGCGAGGAGCTTGTCGAGCGCAGCGACGAAAGCCGGCGCGCATTCGAGCGCCGGAATGTGCCCGCAGTGCTCGAGAAGGGTCAGGCGGGCGGCGGGAAACTGCGCCAGCAACTGCTCGGCGTAGGAGGTCTTCATCAACTGGTCAGAGGCGCCCCAGAGGAGGTCGGCCGGAGTCTTCACCTCGCCGAGGCGGCCGATCAACATGTGCGCGACGAGACCCGGGATGTCGCGCATCATCCGGGCCGTCGGACCGGTAGGAGCCCGACGGACGAGGTCATCGAGCAACCAGTCGGGGAGCGGCGGAGCCGCCGGGTCGCGCAGCATCGCCATCAGCTGCGCGGCCTGCTCGCGGTTCTGCGGCAGCAGGGAGGGTCCACCCGGTGCGCCCGGCAGTGGCCCGCCGTTGACCAGCACGATCCGCTCGACACGCTCCGGGTGGCGCAGGGCGAGGAGAGTCGCGATCCACGCCCCCATGGAGTTGCCGACGACGATGGCCGGTCGCTCCGTGGTCACCGCGAGGAGCAGGCGCTCGGCGCCGGCGACGACCGTCGCCATCGGCAGGTCGCCGGTCGCGGGGGCGCTCTCGCCGTGCCCGGGCAGGTCCGGCACGACGACGCGGTAGCGCGTGACGAAGGCCGGCGCCACCTCGAACCAGCTCCCCCCCTGATTGCCGACGCCGTGCAGGAAGAGGAGCGGCTGCCCCTTGCCGTGGACGAGCGAGACCTGGCGATCGGTCTCGCCACCCAGTACCAGCGGAGCGAATCCGCCGGCGACAAGGGCGTCGCGACGGTACTTCTCGAGCTTCTCGAGCGACGGTCCTTCGGTTTGCGCGAGGAGGGTGCCGGCAAGGAGGGCGGTGGCTCCGGCAGCTCCGAAGACACCCGCGACTCGAGCGACACAGGCGCCCGCACTGCGGCGGTCAGGCATAGTCCAGTCCCCCTCGCATCATGTTCCGGTAACCAGCCCGCCGTCGACCGAAAGGACCGCGCCGGTGATGTAGGAGGCGGCGTCCGAGGCGAGCCAGAGATAGGCCTCGGCGATCTCCTCGGGACGTCCCATCCTGCCGAGCGGGGTGTGCCCGACCATGCCGTCGAGAACTTTCGGTGGCATGGCGGCGAGGATCTCGGTGGCGATGAATCCCGGCGCGACCGCGTTCACCCGGATGCCGTAGCGTCCGAGCTCGCGCGACCAGGTGCGGGTCATCGTGATGACGGCGCTCTTCGTCGCGGCGTAGTTGGTCTGGCCGAAGTTGCCGTAGAGACCGACGACTGAGGAGGCGTTGAGGATTGCACCCGCCCCCGCCCGTATCATGTGCGGCGCCGCGGCGCGGGCGCAGAGAAAGACGCCCTTGAAGTTGACGGCAACGACGGCGTCGAAGGCGTCGTCCTCCATGAGCGAGGCGACCGCGCCGTCCTTCCACTTCACGAGCTGAGCGTCGCGCACGATGCCGGCGTTGTTGACGAGAACGTCGTAACGCCCCCAACGCGCGACGACGGCGGCCGTGGCGGCCTCCACCGCCGCGCGATCGGTGACGTCGACGCGCGCGACCATGGCCTCGCCGGCGCCGGCAGGGGCCGCGCTTGCGAGCTCCTCTTCGAGGCCGGGGAGATGGGCGACATCCCACGCCGCGACGCGCGCACCTTCACGCGCGAAGCGGCGGGCGACCGCCAGGCCGATACCGGCCGCGGCGCCGGTGACGACGACGACGCGGCCGGAGAGTCCGGTTTCGATCATCGGCCCGGGCCTAGAAGAACCGGAACTCGACCGTGGCCATGAAGGTCCGCGGGGCGCCGTACGAGCCCGTCAGGATGCCGAGCGACGGGATGTTGTAGCCGTTGGTCAGGTACTCCTCGTCCGTCAGGTTCTTGCCGTTCAGTGCCAGGCGCCAGTTGGCGTTGGGCGAGAGCCAGGAGACCCAGGCGTCGTAGAGCTCGTAGGCCGGCTGGGAGATCGGCAGCAGCGGCTGGCCCGGACGCCCCGGATACGGTCCGCCCTCGTTGGTGAGAATGGCGTCGTCGCGGTAGGCGCCGCCGACGCTCGCGGTCAACAGGCCGCCGAACGCCGGGAAGTCGAAGTTCACGTGCAACCCGCCGGTGAACTCGGGGGCGTTGGTGATCACCTGGGTGTCGACGAAGCCGTCGTTGTTCTCGTCGAGGAACTCGTCCGGGGTGAGGTCGAGGTAGCTCACGAAGCCGTTGAGGCCGAACCACTCGACGCTGTGACTCGAGAAGTCGAACTCGACCTCGACGCCCTTCATGGTGGCGTTGCCGGCGTTCAGGAAGTTGCCGAAGAAGGCGTCCTCGGTGCCATCGCCGTTCGAGTCGTAGGCGGTGAAGGTGGAGACCTGCACGTCCTCGTAGGTGCCGTAGAAGATGGCTGAGTTCATCACCAACTGGCCGCCCGCGAGGGTCGACTTCAGGCCGAGCTCGCCGACCGTCAGCACCTCGTCGTCGAACGGCTCGGCCGACTCGGGGAAGATGGTCGACTGCGCGCGGACGTTGAAGCCGCCGCTCTTGAAGCCGCGGCTCAAGGTGAAGTAGCCCATGGCAGAGTCGCTGAAGCGATAGTCGACACCGAGCTTCGGCGCGATCGAGTCGAAGGTCTCCTCCTTGTCGTAGTCGGCGGTGATCGCATTGACCACGGTGAACGTGTCGTTGGTGTAGCCGGCGTTGAACGCGATGCCGTTCTTCGTCTCGCGCGTCGCCCGCAGGCCGAGGTTGAAGGTCCACTGGTCGGAGAAGGCGTAGCTGCCCTCGCCGAAGAGCGCCAGCGAATCGGTGAGTGTCTTGCCGTCGGTGGTGCCGAAGATCCGGTTGAGGAAGATGTTCTTCACCAGGCCGCCCGCCTCGCCGTCGAAGTAGTAGAGACCCAGGACGCCGGTGAGCTTCGAGCCGGCGTCGTAGATGAACTGGAACTCCTGCGAGACCTGGTTGTCGTAGTAGGTGGCCTGGACGTCGGTGATGCGCGCCGGAGTGGTATCGAAATCGATGTTGTTCTCCGAATCGGACTCGCGGTAGGCGGTGATCGACTTGAAGAGCCAGGCGTCGTTGACGTCCCACGAGATGACCATCGAGGCGCCCATCGAGTCGGTGCCGTTCACCGGCGCGAGGCCGCTCTGGGTGTCCCAGCGATCGTCGAGCGGCGGGCAGGTCGCGCCCAGGAAAAGCGGACAGAGCGGGTTCGCCGCCAGGCGCTGGTAGCCCTTGGGCTCGGCGTCGTCGCGCGTGAAGTCGAGGCTCACGGCCACCTTGACGTCCTCGGAGACCAGCCAGTCGAGCCCGCCGCGCGCCGCCAGGGTCTTGCGATCGGAAACGTCGCGGCCGGTGTAGAGGTTGGTGCCGTAGCCTTCATGCTGGAGCGAGGCGATCGCCAGCTTGCCGCGCACCTTGCCCGGAATGAGTGCGCCGGCGAAGCTGGCGCGCAGGTCGAGATTCGACTGCGTGCCGGGCGAGACCGAGATCATGGCGGAAGTATCGTCGGTGAGTGGACGGCTGACGTACTTGATCGCGCCGCCGATCGTGTTCTTGCCGTAGAGCGTGCCCTGGGGTCCGCGCAGCACCTCGATGCGCCCGACATCGTAGACGTCGAGCAGCGCTCCCTGCGGGCGCGCCAGGTAGACGTCGTCGATGTAGAGGCCGACGCCCGGGTCGACGCCCCAGAGCGGGTCGGCCTGGCCGATGCCGCGCATGAAGGCGGTGAGCGTCGACGACTGGTTGCGGCCCTGGTAGATCGCGAGGTTGGGGACCTGCCCCTGGAGCTCGGAGATGTCGGCCGCGGCGGTCTCCTCGAGCCGGTCGCCGGTGACCACGGTGACGGCGATCGGTACCTCCTGCAGATTCTCCTCGCGTCGGCGCGCCGTGACGACGATCTCCTCGCCGACCTGCTCCATGCCCTCCTCTTCGGCGGCCTTCGCTTCGGCCGCGACGTCCTCCTCCGGCGTCGCTGCAGGCGCGCCGGCGGGCGGGGGGGTATTCTCCTGCGCGTCGGCGGGCGGCAGGCCGAGGCCGAAAAGCGCCAGCACGGCCAGCGGGGCGACGAGGCGCCACCTTCGGGGAGGTGCTGCGGTCTCGATCGCCGTCACATCCGCGGGTTCTGTCATCACTTGCCCCTTTTCTTGGTTCTGGACCTGGTGGTCGTGGCTGTGGCCGCCGGACTCTTCCGGGCGGACGATTGGGTGGAAGGCGGCAGGCTCTCGGCGGTGGTTCGCGGCACGAGGCCGAAGCGCAGCAGACGAATGAACTCTCCGACCGCCTGCTTCGGCGTCATGCCGAAGTGGAGCGGCGCGCCGAAGCACTTCTCGACGGTGAAGAAGTAGAAGAACCAGCGCGAGGCGAGCATCACCGCGACCATCGGATCGGCATCGCCGAAGTCGCCGGCCTGTTTGCGCTGCGCGAATCGCGGGCCGTACGCCGCCGAGAATCGCGCCGCCATCCCCTCGTAGAAGGCGCGGATGTGCTCGCCCTGGAACTCGATGACGTCGAGATAGATGAGCAGGATGTGGGGACCGTTCTCGTCGACCACCTGCTCGATCGCGTCGGCGAGCTCTTCGAGGTCCTCGGGGAAGTTACCGCGGGCGAACACCTGGTTGAGCGCGAGGTTCGGGTCGACCAGGCGCTCCCAGTAGATTTCGATCAGCCGCTGGTAGATCGCGTGCTTGTCCGGAAAGTGGTGGTAGATGTTGCCGACCGAGAGCCCGGCGCGCTCGGCGATCTGGCGCAGCGTCGTGGCGCGGTAGCCCTGGGTCGAGAAGAGGGCCAGCCCGGCGTCCAGTACCGCCGCGATGGAGGCCTCCGACTTCTCGAGCTGCCGCACTTTGGCTGTCATGAGCCCGTCTCCTTAAATAAAAAACCGAACGCTTGGTCGGCAAAGATCTCGCCGAACCGGGTGACGGTCAAGCCGCAGTGCGGCAACGATCGGGTGGCGCCGGCGGCGCGGGCCTGCGGGCTGCGCCCCGTTCCGGCCGGGCCGGGTCCAGGCCCGGTGTTACTATCGGCGAGCACAAACGAGCCGCTGCCTGCTGCTTCGCGACATCTATTCGGGTGGGGCTCCCCGCGATGAGAGCGATCGAGCTGAAAACGGAAGTCCCCGGACCGCGGTCGCGCGCCCTCATGGCGCGGCGCCAGGCGGCCATTCCCGTGGGCATCGGGCACTCCGCTCCGGTCTTCGTCGAGCGCGCCGAAGGCGCCCTCCTTCACGACGTCGACGGCAACACCTTCATCGATTTCGCCGGTGGCATCGGGACGCTGAACGTCGGCCATGCCCATCCGGCGGTCGTCGAGGCGGCACGCGCCCAGCTCGGGAAGTTCACCCACAGCTGCTTCGCGGTGGCCCCCTACGCGAGCTACGTCGAGCTCGCCGAGCGTCTCAACGTCTCGATTCCAGGAGCGTTCGCGAAGAAGACGCTCTTTGCCAACAGCGGCGTCGAGGCGGTCGAGAACGCGGTCAAGATCGCGCGACGGGCGACCGGCCGCGAGGCGGTGCTGGTCTTCGAGCATGCCTTCCACGGCCGCACGCTCCTCGGCATGTCGATGACCAGCAAGGTCAAGCCGTACAAGCTCGGCTTCGGCCCGTTCGCTCCCGAGATCTACCGTCTGCCCTACCCCTATCTCTACCGGCGGCCCGCCGCTCTCGCAGCGGACGAGGCGGCCTTCCGGCGCGAGCTCGAGGAGTTCTTCGCCACGCACGTCGCCGCCGAGAAGGTTGCCTGCGTGGTGATGGAGCTGGTCCTGGGCGAGGGCGGCTTCGTGGTCGCCCCGCCGGCCTATGTGAAGGTCCTCCTCGAGCTCTGCCGGAAGTACGGCATCCTTTTCGTCGCCGACGAGATCCAGACCGGCTTCGGACGCACCGGCCGGATGTGGGCGATGGAGCACTACGGGATCGAGCCCGACCTCACGACGATCGCCAAGTCGCTCGCCGGCGGCCTGCCGCTCTCGGCGGTGACCGGTCGAGCCGAGCTCATGGACGCCGCACAGGTCGGCGGCCTGGGCGGGACCTTCGTCGGCAACCCGGTCGCTTGTGCCGCGGCGCTGGCCGTGCTGGATCTCCTCGAGGACGGCACCTTCCTCGCCCGGGCCGCGGCGCTCGGCGCCCGGATCGAGACCCGTCTCGCCGGTCTCGCGGCGCGCCACGAGAGTATCGGCGAGGTGCGCGGGCTGGGGGCGATGCGCGCCCTCGAGCTGGTGCGGGATCGCGCGACGCGCGAGCCCGACAAGGAGCGCACCCAGACGATCGTCCGACGCGCCTGGGAGCGCGGCCTGCTGCTTCTCTCCGCGGGCACCCACGGCAACGTGATCCGCACGCTCATGCCTCTCGTCATCACCGACGCACAGCTCGAAGAAGGGTTCGATGTCCTCGCGCAGGCGCTGGAGACATCCGCCGGAGAAATCCGGTGACCAGACGCTTCTCGCGGTACCTGTTCACCGATCCGTAGCGGGCCTTTGGCTGGGAGTTCGCCAACCTTCCAACTGGAGCCAAAGGAGCCTACTGTCATGAACCGTACCGAAGTCCTTCGCGAGTCACAGCGCTGGCTCGACATCATTTCGTCCACCCAGCTTTCCGAGGAAGAGAAGCGGCGGATCATCACCGAGACCGCCGAGAACTTCAACTCGTACTACAACCGCGGCTATCTCGAGTACCGGAAGTCGATGGTCGAGATGCGCGACGAACCGGCCCTCGAGTGGGAGGGCCAGGGGTCGCTGCTCTACGACCTGACCGGCCGCCGCTTCATCGACTGCCTCGGCGGCTACGGGATCTACAGCGCCGGCATCCGTCACCCGAAGATCGTCAAGGCGGTCGCCGATCAGCTGCAGCGGATGCCGCTCTCCTCGCAGGAGCTCATCGATCCGCTGCGCGGTGCGCTCGCAGAGCTTCTCGGCGAGATCGCGCCGGGGGACCTGCAGTATTCGTTCTTCATCAACAACGGCACCGACGCGGTCGAAGGGGCCTACAAGCTCGCGCGGCTCTACACCGGGCGAGTGAACTTCATCTCGTCGATCCGCGGCTTCCACGGCAAGAGCTGCGGCTCGCTCTCGCTGATGGGCAAATGGGAGTACCGCGAGCCGTTCCTGCCGCTCCTTCCCGGCGTGCAGTTCGTCGAGTTCGGCGACGCCGAGGCGGTCGAGGACGAGCTCTACAAGGCGGACGCCACCGGCAAGGGGGTTGCCGCGGTGATCATGGAGCCGATCCAGGGGGAGGCCGGGGCGATCGTGCCGCCGGACGACTTCTGGCCCCGCATCCGCAAGGCGTGCGACGAGTACGGGGCGCTGCTCATCGCCGACGAGGTCCAGACCGGCATGGGGCGAACCGGCAAGATGTTCGGCGTCGAGCACTGGAACACGGTGCCCGACATCCTCTGCCTCGGGAAGGCTTTGGGCGGCGGCGTGATGCCGCTCTCGGCCTTCGTCTCGACGCCCAAGATCTGGAGCGTGCTCGAGAAGAACCCGTTCATCCACACCTCGACCTTCGGCGGCAACCCCCTCGCCTGCGCCGCCGGCATCGCGGCGATCCACGTCACCCTCGAAGAGGACCTCGTCGGCCAGGCGCACAAGAAGGGCAGGTACCTTCTCGGCGAGCTCGTGGCGCTGCAGATGCGCTATGACCGCGTGCTGCGGAAGGCTCAAGGGAAGGGGCTGCTCCTCGGCCTCGAGTTCGAGAACACCGAGATCGGCTACAAGGTGGTCGCGAATCTCTTCAAGCGCGGCGTCCTCGTCGCCGGTACCCTCACCAACTCGCGCGTCGTGCGCATCGAACCGGCGCTCAACATCTCCGACGCGCTCATCGACGAGGTGCTCGACATCCTCGAGGAGACGCTGAAAGAGGTCGACCGCGACACCGCCTACGTCCACCACGACGAGGACGACGAGTGAGGATCTGCGTCCTCGGCGCCGCCGGCGCCATGGCGGAGGTGGTGCTCAAGGATCTCGAGGTTTTCGCGCCGGAGGCCGAGATTACGGCGGCGGACTTCCGCGAGTTCGTGCCGAAGACGGCGAACGCGCGCTTCGCTCAGGTCGATGTGCGCGACGAGGCCGCGACGGCGCGGCTCCTCGCCGGGCACGATGCGGTGCTCAACTGCGTTACCTACTACTGGAACGTGCCGGTGATGCGCGCCGCGCTCGCGGCGCGGGTGCCTTATAGCGACCTGGGCGGGCTCTACCACGGGACGCAGAGGCAGTTCGAGCTCCACGAGGAGTTCGTCGCGGCCGGAGTGCCGGCGCTCCTCGGCATGGGTTCGACGCCGGGGATCACCAACGCCATGGCCGGCTTTCTGGCGCGCGAGCTCGACGCGGTGCACGAGGCACACGTACGGGTCGGCTGCCTCGATCGAGGAGCAGCGGGTCCGTTGCCGATTCCCTACGCGCTCGACACGGTGCTCGACGAGTTCGCTCTCGAACCCTGGATCGTCGAGCAGGGACGGGCCCATCCGGTGCCGCCCAGGAGCGGCGAGGAGGAGATCGACTTCCCTCCGCCGGTGGGCAGGATGCGGGCCATCTACACCCTGCACTCCGAAGTGGCGATGTTCGCGCGTTCGTTTCCCGGCCTCACCGGCGCGAGTTTCAAGGTGGCGTTCGAGCCGGCGTTCATGGAGAAGGTGCGCTTCCTGGTCGAGCTCGGCTTCGCCAACCGCGAGCCGCGCGTCGGTGGCGTCTCGCCACGCCAGATGCTCCTGGCCCTGGGTGCCGCTCAGACGAGTCCCGGCGGGTTGCCTGACGACTGCGACTGCCTGCGCGTCGACCTCACCGGCGAGATCGATGGCCGATCGGTGCGGCGCCGTGGCGAAGCGCTCATCGGCCCGCACCGCGAATGGGGTTTCGGCGCCGGCGCGCTCGACACCGGCGTGCCGCTCGCGATCGCCGGCGTCCTGCTGGCGGAGGGCACGGTCGCGACCCCGGGGGTCCTCTGCCCGGAGACCGCGCTGCCGTTCGAGCGCTTCTTCGCCGAGCTCGAGAAGCGCGGCATCCGGGCCTCATTCTCCGAGCAGGATCGGCTCGGGGAATGACAGCAGGTGAGAACCAGACCGACACGTAGAGTCCTCTCCTTCGGCGATGTCCTATCGCCGAGTCAGCCGAGCTTCAGCCACTCGAGTCCGACCAGATCGCGAGGCCCGCTGATTCAAAGCCGTCGCCGAAGATCCAGTTCGGATTGAACTGCCGGGTGACGTAGACGATTCCTGAATCGTCGGCGCCGGAATTCTTGTCGGGAACGCCGATGCCGAGCTCGTCGGCGCCGTCGCCATCGAGGTCGCCCATCGCGAGGACCGAGCCGAATCCGGCGTTCGCTTGGGCAGTTCCGCCAAGGGTGGGCTCGGAGAGAACGAAGTTGACGCCGGCGGAGAGACCCTCCGCCGAGCCGCGGAGGTAGAAAACGAACCCGCGATCGTCGCCGCCTCTCCCTGGCGATCCGAGGAACAGGTCGTCGAAGCCGTCGCCGTCGAAGTCGCCGGCGGCGAGGGCGGCTCCCAGCCGGTCGCCGTCGGCGGCCGTTGTGCCCGGGAAATCCCCGAGACTCAAGATGTCGAAGACCGCCGGGTCGACGCCGGCGCTCGAGCCGAACGCCACGTAGATTCTGCCCGAATCGGTCGCGCCGCCGTCGTTCTTGAACGGCGCAGCGCTCGCCAGATCGTCGAAACCGTCGCCGTCGAAGTCGCCCACCGCGAGCGCCGAGCCGAACGCGTCGCTCGCGCCGTTGCCCGCCGTCCCGAAGTCGTTCTGGAGGAGCTCTGCCAGGCCCGCGCCGTCCTCGTCGAGAACCGAGACGCGACCTGCGGCAGGCGAGCCTCCGGCCGTCGCCGACGGAGCGCCGGAGGCATAGCCGGGGGCGCCGTCCGGCCCGAGCCCGCCGAGGGCGACCGCGAAGCCCCACTGTGCCCCCTCCTCGAGGGCGGGGTCCGCGCCGGAGACGCCCGCTGGGACGAGGACCCCCGCCTCGGAGAGCGTGAGGATCGCGACTTTGCTGGTGTCGATCGTAAAGTCGCCCGCGGTCATCGACCCCGGCATGCCGACCACGAGCTCTTCATCCTCGTCGCCGTCGAAGTTCCCGATCGTGAGGCTGTGCCCGGTCCCCTGCCCTTCGAACGCGATGCTGT
Organism: Thermoanaerobaculia bacterium; assembly: GCA_018057705.1. Taxonomy (NCBI): domain Bacteria; kingdom Pseudomonadati; phylum Acidobacteriota; class Thermoanaerobaculia; species Thermoanaerobaculia bacterium. Next base: position 25,051 of record JAGPDF010000050.1, read on the forward strand.
TTCGGAAGAAGGCGACGCGCGTCGTGTCGAGACCGGACGGCGAGCCGAAGACCGCGTGGACCACCCCGGCGGCCTCGCAGTCAGAGAGGATGCCGCACACCCCGTCCTCGTCCGGAAGGTCCTCGAACGGCGAACCGATCGCGAGATCGTCGTAGCCGTCGCCGTCGATGTCGCCAGCGGCGAGCGCGAAGCCGAACTGGTCGTCGCTTTCGGTGCCGCCGTCGCCACCCGAAAGGTCATCCTGGTCGAAGACCTGCGTCCCGCCGAGGTGGAGGCCGAGGCTCGAAGAGTGGAAGGCCCAGACCGCGCCGGCGTTCCCGGCGAGGCCGTCGCTCTCGCCGGGGGCGCCCACGGCGAGATCGGTCGCGCCGTCGCCGTCGAAGTCGCCGAAGGCCAGGGCGGCGCCGAAGCGGTCGCCGGCCTGCGCGACTCCCACGACGCCGGGGCTGTCCTGGCCGGCGCACCAGTTGCGCGCGTTGCCCACGCCGCACGAGCCCGTTTGCGCTGGAAGGGCGAGCGGCGCCGCGAGGGCCAGCAAGAGAAGCGAAAAGGCAGGGCGAGAGCGGGTAGGCATGAAAACCTCCTCGGGTTGGGTCGCGACGAGGGAGATCGTTGCCGAATCGCGAACGCTTATCTCCTGACATTCGTCAGTGGCAAACCCTCGCTTCGGTGAGCGGGCCAGGGCCGGCGCCGGTATCGCGCAGGAGGGACCCGCCTGGGCGTCGAGTCAGCTGGAGGACCGCACGCCGGGGAAGCTGCACGGAATCGGACTGTCCATGAAAAACGAATCAAAGAGTTCATAATTCATGGTGGTCGGACGGGTGGGAGGCGAAGCCCAGCATCGCGCTCGCGCAGCGGCGCGCCCCGCAGCTCGAGCTGAAATCCAGGCCAACGAACTAAGATCCGAAGGGAAGAACGGGAGCTCCCTATGGCCATCGCGTCAGTCAATCCAGCCAACGGCAAGTTGCTGCACAGTTTCGATGAAGCGGGAGCGGCGGAGATCGAAATCGCGCTGGCTCTTGCCGAGAAGACCTTTCGGATCTGGCGCAGAGTCGGTTTCGCGGTGCGCGCCGCGAAGATGCGGCGCGCCGCGGAGATCCTCGAGGAGGACAGGCGCCGCTTCGGCGAGATCATGACGCTCGAGATGGGGAAGCCGATCGGCGCGGCGATTGCCGAGGTCGAGAAGTGCGCCTCGGTCTGCCGCTACTATGCCGAGCACGCCGAAGCGTTTCTCGCGCCGCAGGAGGTCGCGACCGACGCCGGCCGGAGCTACGTGCGCTACGACCCGCTGGGCTGCGTGCTGGCGGTGATGCCGTGGAACTTTCCGTTCTGGCAGGTGCTGCGCTTTGCCGCACCGACCCTCATGGCGGGCAACGTCGGCATTCTGAAGCACGCCTCGAACGTGCCGCAGTCGGCGCTCGCCATCGCCGAGGTCTTTTCGCGCGCCGGCTTCCCCGAGGGCTGCTTCCAGACGCTGCTCGTGGGCAGCGCGGCGGTCGCGAAGATGATCGACGACCCGCGCATCGCGGCGGTGACGCTCACCGGCAGCGAGGGGGCGGGGGTCGCTGTCGGCCGCGCCGCCGGCGCCCAGATCAAGAAGGCGGTGCTCGAGCTGGGCGGCAGCGACCCGTTCATCGTGCTGCCCTCCGCCGACCTCGCGAAGGCAGCGGCCACCGCGGTCAAGGCACGGACGATCAACAACGGCCAGTCGTGCATCGCGGCCAAACGCTTCATCGTCCACGAGGCGGTCTACGACCGCTTCGTCACGCTCTTCCTCGGCGGCATGGCGGCGCTGGTGGTGGGCGACCCGATGGATCCGGCGACCGAGATCGGCCCGCTCGCCACCGCACCGATCCGCGCCGAGCTGGCGGAGCAGGTGGAGCGCTCGGTGGCGGCGGGGGCGAAGCTCCTGCTGGGGGGCCGGATCCCCGACGGGCCGGGAAACTTCTACCCGCCGACCGTCCTCGCGGAGCCGGTACCCGGCTCGCCGGCCTGGGACGACGAGCTCTTCGGCCCGGTGGCGACGCTCTTCCGGGTGGCGGATCTCGACGCGGCGATCGCGCTCGCCAACCACAAGGTCTTCGGCCTGGGAGCTTCGGCGTGGACGAACGAAGCCGCCGAGCAGGAGCGCCTCGCGGTCGAGATCGAAGCCGGTTCGGTCTTCCTGAACGGCATGGTGAAGAGCGACCCGCGCCTGCCGTTCGGCGGCATCAAGCGCTCCGGCTTCGGTCGCGAGCTCTCGCTCGCCGGGATCCGCGAGTTCGTCAACGTGAAGACGGTCTGGATCGCCTAGCGCGACGAGCGTTGCCGCGGCCGCGGGGGCACTCCGGCACTCGGGAATCCAGGGCGGGCTCCTATTTGAAGCGTGGTCGCCCACCCTGGATTCCCGAGCGCCCGAGCGCCCCAGGGAACCGAAAGCGGGGACTGTCCCTATGTTTCACCATGTTTCATGGAAGTTCGCTGATTTCGCCTGGCGAATGGGCGGCTCTTCGTGACCTCTTTGTAGGCGAAATCAGTAAACTGTCACCAGTATTCCAGTCTCTATCGAACGACTGATTGGAGCTCCGATTGGTCAACGGCTGGCAGCTCACTCCGTACGCGATTCCGGCGCTGCTGGCCACGACTGCAGCGCTGGGACTGCTCGCGCTCACCTGGCGGCGCCGGCGTGCGCCGGGCGCTCCGGCTTTCGCCCTCCTCGTCGCGTCGACGGCGGTCTGGTCGGTCTTCGAGGCGGCGATCCTCTGCGCCCCCGACCTGCCGATGAAGCTCCTGCTGACCAAGTTCGAGTACATCGGCATCGTCCTCGCGCCCGTCGCCTGGCTGTTGTTCGCGGTGCGCTACTGCGGGCAGGACAGGTGGATCCGCGGCTGGCGGGGGCCGGCGCTCACCGCCGTTCCCGCTCTGACTCTGATTCTCGCCGCGACGCTCGATCGCCACCGTTGGATCTACGACAGCGTGCGCCTGGTCGAAAGAGACTCGACCCTGGTTCTCGCCGCCGACTACGGGACCTGGTTTCTGGTCTTCTCGATCTACAGCTACCTGATGATCGCGGCAGCGACTTTCCTGCTCCTCTGGACCCTGGGTCAGGCCAAAGAGACCTTCCGCGGGCAGATGGTGGCGGTGGTCGCGGCGCCGCTGCTCACTCTCGTGGGCAACGCCGCGTATCTTTCCAAGCTCGCCGTCATGCCGCCGATCGATCTCACCCCGATCGGCTTCACCCTGAGCATGATCCTCCTTTCGTTGGCGCTTTTCCGCTGGCAGTTCCTCGAGCTCGTGCCGCTCGCCCGGGATACCGTGATCGACGCCATGCCGGAGGGGGTCGTTCTGGCCGACGGCCGGGGTTGGGTGATCGACGCCAACCGTGCCGCGCTGCAGATTCTCGGCGCCGCGCCGGAAGCACTGATCGGCAGACCCGCCGACGAGGCTCTGCCGGCGCGGCTCGCCGAGCTCATCAGTGGCCCGCCGCGGCGAGAAGCCCGCGAGTGGGGTGCCTCCTTCGCGGGCGAGGAGCGCACCTACGACGCCATGGTCTCTCCTCTCGCGAGCCATGGGGGCACCGTTCGCGGCCGGCTGGTGGTGCTGCGCGACGTCACCGAGCGCAAGCGCAGCGAGCAGGCACTCGAGGCCGCCCAGGCGAAATTGCGATCCGCCAATCTGGAGCTCGAGCGGCTGGCCAGCACCGACCCGTTGACGCTGCTCGCCAACCGCCGGCAGTTCTTCGTGCGTCTGGAGGCGGAGCTCAAGCGGGCCCAGCGCCAGGGGGAGTCGCTGGCGCTCGTGATGCTCGACCTCGATCACTTCAAGGCGGTCAACGACGCCCACGGTCACGCGGTCGGCGACCTCGTGCTGAAGGAGGTCGGCGCCCTGCTCTCCTCCTGCGTCCGCGAGTGGGACATGGCGGCGCGCCTCGGTGGCGAGGAGTTCGCGCTCATCCTTCCGACCACCGACCGCGAAGGGGCGCGTGAGGTGGCGGAGCGGGTGCGGATGCGAATCCTCGACCTGCGCTGCCGGACCGCGGCCGGCGCAGTGGTGACGGTCTCGGCGAGCTGTGGCGGTGCGACCCTCAACGACTCCGTCACGACGAGCGACCAGCTCCTGGTCGCCGCCGACGAGGCCCTCTACCGCGCCAAGGCCCGCGGCCGCGACCGCGTCGCGATGGACGAGACCATGGTCTCCGGAGCGCCGTCGCCTACGTAGGGGGCGACACAGGCCTCGCTGTCCTACGACAGGCGGACCAGCCCGCAGGATGCACAGAGCGGAGCGCATCGCCTTTCGCAGAATCTCGACCGCGTCATACAATCTCGCGCAAATCGGCCTTTTGACAATTCAACCGTCGCCCGTGGACGGGCGCTCGACCTGCCTGCCGACCGGACTCTCTTTTCGAGGAGAAGGACAATGTCATCGACTCGCCGTCGTCGCATCCAGAAGCTGAGCGCTCTCGCGCTCCTCCTCTCCGCCAGCGGAGCGTCCCTGCTCCCCGCCGCGATCTTCACTGTCGGCTCCGACGGCGCGTGCACGCATGCGACGATCAACAACGCCCTGCTTGCCTCGCTCGCCGCCGGCGCCGATGAGATCCGCATCGCGCGGAACCAGGCCTACACCAACCTCTATATTCACCTCACCGACTGGAGCCCGGGAACGGTCGGCGCGGTGACGCTCGCCGGCGGATACGACACCTGCGCCGACACGACTGCGAGCGGAACTACGACCATCGATGGGCAGGCGACGAATCCCGTCGTCGAGGTCGACACCGGTTCGCAGCCGACCTCGCAGGTCACCCTCCGCGGCCTCCAGCTCATCGGCTCGGGTGAGGAGGGGCTGCGGGTCGGCGCCGGGGGACAGGTGACGGCGAGCGAGATCCTGCTCCAGAACAACGGAACAGGCGGCGCCGCCGTCGTGGACGGCGGCGACCTCACGATCGACGTCCTGAGCGCGATCTCCGAAAACACGGGGCCCGGCATCACCTGCCTCACCGGTTCCCAGGTCGATACCTCGGCGATCATCCATGACAACGCCGCCACCGCGGGCGGTGGAATCGTCGCCGGTTCGGCCTGCGACATGAACATCCTGAACAACTCCGCGATCGCCTCCAACAGCGCGACCCTGGGCGGCGGCCTCTACGCCAGCAGCGGCGCCACGGTCCTCGTCGACGGAGCCGTCGCGAGCGTCTACGCCACGGAGATCAGCAACAACACCGCGACGGATCAGGGCGGCGGCATCTATGCCACCGGAGCGACGACGACGGTGATGATCCGAAACGCCGCGGTGACCGGCAACGAAGCCGGCCTCGAAGGGGGCGGGATCTGGGCCGGTCTCGGGGCGAAGGTCATCATGGATCGGGTCGACGGGCCCTGCTTCAATCCGACGCGCTGTTCGGACCTCTCCGGGAACGGCGTCACGCAGGTCGACATCTCCGTTCCGGGTGCCGCCGTCTTCGCGGAGAGCGGCGCCGACGTCGAGATCTACCAGACCATCGCGGAAGGCAACTACCTGACGCCGGGTTTGAACAATGGGAGCATCCTCTACGCGACTGGCGTCGGCTCGACGCTGACTGTCGAAGGTATGCGTCTTTGGAACAATCAGGAGGCTGACGCTCTGTTTGAAGGGCGGGATAGCGCGCATCTCTCCATCGCCTTCGTCACCGCCTCCAGGAACGTTTGGAATGGCGGGTTCACTACGAGTCCGGTCGCGCTCATCGTCGGCGCCACCGCGACTCTGAACTCGAGCATCTTTCATCCGAATGACGCGATGGTTCTGGATTCTGGCGGAGAGCTGACCGAAGCCGACTGCCTCATCCTCTCGAACACTACCGGTCTCCCCGTCGATGCCACTCTGATCAGCACCAGCGATCCGATGTTTGCGAACGCCATCGCCGGCAACCTGCGTCCGCTCCCCTCATCGCCGGCGGTCGACTACTGCGACACGTTCGCCTATACGCCCCTGCATTTCGACGGCGATCACGAGGCGCGAGGCTTCGACCTTGCTTCCAACCCGAACGGCACGCCGGGTGCCAGCGGCGGTCTCTACGACCTGGGTTTCGACGAGGTTCGCCCGCTGTTCGCCGACGGCTTCTTCTCGGGCAACACCAGTGCCTGGTCGTCCGTGGCCCCCTGAGCCGTCGCGAGAATTTCCTCCGGCCACACCTGAAGACACATTGCGGCCACGCGCCCCTCGCGCCAACGAGCGGGCGTGCCAGCCGCTATGTGTCCCCTGCCACGCCCACCTGCCGTCGCGGGGGCGCTCCGGCACTCGAGAACCCAGGGCGGGCTCCTATTTGAAGCGTGGTCGCCCACCCTGGCGTCTCGAGCGCCCGAGCGCCCCTGTGGAACAGGAAGCTGCTCTCGCAACCCTGCCGACGAGGGGTGGCGGCAACAGTTGGGGACACATTGCGGCCACTTGGAGGTTTGAGCGTCTCCGCGTCGTGACAGCCGCTATGTGTCCCCGGGAATGGCACCGTAAGTGCCGACGAACCCGCGAACGCTCGAGGGCGGATACGTGTCCCCGGCGTACCCAGGCGGGCCAGACGGGACGCCGAGCAAGTGCCCCGCAGGACGAGGGCGCTGCGCCTAGCCGAGCTTCGCCATCACATGCTTGACGACGGTGTAGTCCTCGAGGGCGTACATCGACATGTCCTTGCCGTAGCCGGACTGTTTGAAGCCGCCGTGCGGCATCTCGGAGACCAGCGGCAGGTGGTCGTTGATCCAGACGGTGCCGAAGCGGAGCTTGCGCGCCGCGGAGAGGGCGCGGCCGACGTCCCGCGTCCAGACCGAGGCCGCCAGGCCGTAGTCGACGTCGTTGGCAAAGCGGATCGCCTCGTCGTCGCTCGCGAACGGCGTGACGGTCACCACCGGGCCGAAGACCTCGCGCTGCACGATCTCGTCCTGCTGGCGGGCGTCGGCGATGAGCGTCGGCTGGTAGTAGAAGCCCTTGCCGGCGACACGCTGGCCGCCGGTCACGACGCGGCTGTGCCCGGTCGCCACCGCCCGATCGACGAACCCGGCGACGCGGTCCTGCTGCTCCTTCGAGACCACCGGACCGATGAACGTGTTGTCGTCCGCGAGGTCGCCCCAGGTGACCGACTCGACGACGCCGGCCATCGTCTCGAGGAGCTTGTCGTAGATCTTCGGCCCGCCGTAGATGCGGGTCGCGGCGGTGCAGTCCTGGCCGCTGTTGGCGAAGCTCGCGAGCTTGAGGACGGCCGCCACCTGTTCGAGGTCGGCGTCGTCGAAGACCACCACCGGCGCCTTGCCGCCCAACTCGAGGTGGACGCGCTTCAGGCTTTCGGCTGCGGTCCGGGCGACGATCTTGCCCGTGCCGACGTCGCCGGTGATCGAGACCATGCCGACTTTCGGATGGCGCACGAGGCCGGCGCCAACCGGCTCGCCGTAGCCGGTGAGGACGTTGAAGACGCCGGCGGGGAAGATGTCCGCGGCGAGCTCGGCCAGGCGGAGCGAGCTGAGCGGCGTCTGCTCCGAGGGCTTGAGAATCACCGTGTTGCCGGCGGCGAGCGCCGGGCCGATCTTCCAGATCGCCATCATCAGCGGGTAGTTCCACGGTGCGATCGAGGCGACGACACCTACCGGTTCGCGGCGGGTGAACGAGGTGTAGCCGGCGAGGTACTCGCCCGCGGCCTTGCCCTCCATGCAGCGCGCCGCGCCGGCGAAGAAGCGGAGGTTGTCGACCAGGAAGGGGATCTCGCTCTTCGCCAGCCAATGGGGCTTGCCGACGTTGGCCGCCTCGAGGAGGGCGAGCTCGTCGGCGTGCGCCTCGATCCGGTCGGCGAGCTTCAGGAGCATGCTCGCGCGCTCGCCCGGGGTGCGATCGAACCAGCTCTCGAAAGCGTCGTGCGCGGCGGTGACGGCGCGCTCGACATCCTCGGTGCCGCCCACCGGCACCTCGGCCAGGACCTCTTCGGTCGCCGGGCTCACGATCTTCTCGGTCCTGCCGTCGGCTGCCGCCGTCGCTTCGCCGTTCACGAACAGCTCGAATTTCCGCATCGCAAGCCCTCGCTCGTAGGGGCCGCTCGGGCCCGATTCACTGCCCCCCATTCTGCCGGAAAGCCGCGCGCCGGGAAATCCTCCGCCTCGTGTCCTGCGCCTCGCCGCCTCGCCCGGCGATCGTCGGCCGCCGGATTCAGAAGACGCCGACGGACCAGGCCGAGAGGTCGCCCGATCCGAAGCCGTCGAGAAAGATCGCGAAACCGGGAAGTCTCGCGGTGTAGAGCTCGATCTGGCTGTCGACGGTCTGGTCGGCCGGATAGACCACCACCCGGCCGTTCGCGGCGAGGTCGAAGAGCACGGTCTGAATGAACTTCAGGGAGACGTCGCCGCCCGCGACCAGGGGATCGTTCAAGTCCTCAACCGCTCCGCCTGCAATCGGAACGACGAGCAGTTCGTCGACCTCATCGGTATCCTGATCTGCGCCATAGACCACCCAGGCGCTATTCGAACTGATCCGGAAGGCCTTCGCGTCGCCTGCGAAGACCAGCGTACGGTTGAGCTTCGTCACGGTGCCGCCGCCGATCGGGACGCTCCAGAGCTCGTGGAGGCCATCGGCGGCCTGGTCGGCGAGATAGACGACGCGCGTGCCGTCGGCGCTGATCGCGTGCTCCAGCAGATCGCCACCGGGGGCGAGAGCGCTGTTCAGCCGTATCCGCGCTCCGCCATCGATCGGCACGGTCCAGAGGTCGAAGATGTCATTCGCGTCCTCGTCGGAGCTGTAGACCACCCGGCTGCCGTTCGGGCTGATCGAGAACAGCGGTTCGACATCCTCGGTGCTCGCCAGGACGCCGTTCAGACGGACGACGGTGCCCCCCGCGACGGGCACGCTGAACAGGTGGAAAGTCTGGGCGGCGGCCGTAGCGGCGCGGAAGACGACGCGCGTGCTGTCGGAACGGACGAGAAAGCTCGACTCGACTGAGTGGCCGGCGGCCAGGCCGGTGGTGAGCAGCTCCGGCGCCGCGACGGCGATCGGCACACTGTAGAGATCGAAGGCGCCGTCGACCGTCGTATCGATGAGATAGAGCACGCGGTTGCCGTCCGGCGTGATGCGGAAGTAGGACTGGACGCCGGTGGGAGCCTGGGCATCCTGGAGGAGGAGGGGGTCCCCGCCGATCGCCGGGACGCTGTAAAGCCGGTAGACCCCGGTCGAGTTTCGGCCGGCCCTGTAGACCACGGTTTCGCCGTCCGGGCTCACCTCGAAGCCGTCGACGTCGCTTTCCTGGAACAGCGTCGGGTTCAGCCGCACGGAGGCCGCGCCAGGGCCGTCGATCGGGACGCTGTAGAGGTCGTACTGGGTCCACGCGTACCTGTCGCTGTAGTAGAAGACGCGGTCGCTGGTCGGGGAGATGCGAAAGCCGATGACGTCCCGGTCGGACGCCATGTTC
>JAGPDF010000051.1 GCA_018057705.1 Thermoanaerobaculia bacterium
ACGACGAACGAGCGGTTGAGACATTGCGATCTCCTTGGCAGGTTCCCTGTTCTCTAGTACCGCGTTTCCTTGGGGAGGAGGACAGGCCTGTGGGGGAAGGTCGACGGCGCGCGGCGAGGCGACCTCAGCGCACCCAGGTGCGCGTCAGCGGGGGCCTCCCGGCCCGCTGTCGGGGCCCGCTGGCTTGTCGGATTCCTGGCGCGCCGTCTCCTCGCGGCCCGGAGGATCGACCTCCTCGAGGGCGTCGTTGGACGCGAGGCGCGCTCGTTCGTCGGCGTCCAGATCGGCCACCTCCGCGGCAGCTCGCGATCTCCGCGCCGGGTCTCGCGGCGGCTCGTGCGGTCGGCCTGGGATCGGAGCCAGGGGGGCGGGTGGATCCACGGCAGCCAGGTCCGGATCCTGGGCCTGGCTGCGCACCCAGACCCGCGCCGCCTCCTGGTCGAGACCAAAGACCGAACGCAGGTGCAGGTCGCGTTGCGGAAACGGCACCTCCAGACCGTGGCTGCGGAGAGCCGTTTCGAGTGCCCAGAAGTACGCAGCTTTCACTGCACTCGGGCGTTTGGTCGCTTCCGGGGTGAGCCACACCACCAGCTCGAAGTTGAGACTGCTGTCGCCAAAGCCCACCAGCCACACTCGTGGGCGGCGCGGCCCATCCTGGGCGAGAGTGAAAGGAACCTCGGCGGCAGCTTCGAGGGCCGCCTTCTTGACCAGCTCCTTATCGCTGCCGTAAGCGATCCCGAACGGAATGCGGATACGCCGGGAAAGATCGCTGAGGGTCCAGTTCACCACCCGGCCGGTGACGAACTCCGAGTTCGGTACCAGGATGTCGACGTTGTCGTTGGTCGAGATCAGCGTCGAACGGATATTGATGTCACGGACCTCGCCGTGCAGGCCCGAAGAAAGCTCTACGAAGTCGCCCACCCGCAAGGAGCGCTCGAAGAGCAGGATGATCCCCGAGACGAAGTTGCTGAAGATCGCCTGCAGTCCGAACCCGAGGCCCACTCCGATGGCACCCGCCAGCATTGCGAAGCGGCTGGTCTCGATCCCGAGAAAGCCCAGCGCGATCATGAATCCGATGCCGTAGAGAGCATAGGAGGCGAGTCGCGACAGGGTGTAGAAGGCGGCCCGGCCGGCGGCCTCGCGCGACGCCGCGCGCTGTGCGAGCGAGCGGCGCATCAGCAGCGCGAGCACCCAGACCGCGACGAGCGAGAGGGCGGCGCCGATCAGCCCGCCGACCGAAACCTGAAACCCACCAAAGGTGAGGCTGTAGTCCGCCACCGATTGCGCCTGATCGCGTGCCGAGTCCATGAGGCTCCCTTCGATTCCAGCTATTGGGCTGATCCCTAACGGTCGTTGCGTACCCAGACTTCCAGCCGGGGGGCCGAACCCTCGTACTGGGGGAATTCGGCTTCGAGCCGGTGCTGCCCGGTGAGCAGCTCGACCAGCGCGACGTCCAGCTCGCGCATGCCGCTGGTGCCGACGGCACCGCGGAAGTAGCGCTCGTTCTGTCTGAGGAGCCTCTTCGGAATGTGCTGGCGGAGGACGACCGCAGGCGGCGCGGCGCGGAGGCGGCGGATGTCGGCGCGCGTGATCGCGGCTGGGTTCGGCGATCCTCGGCGGCCGATCATGTTTCGAACTCGAAGAGCGCGGCGTCCGCGTCGGTCGCGCCGGTGAGGTTGGCGCGCACGATCTCGGCGGCGATGCGCGAGAAGGTGATCCCGTTGCCGCCGTAGCCCATCACGGCGTGCACGCGTGGTTTCTGAGGGAGCTTGCCGATGAACGGCAGCCCCGTGCGCGTCGTGCCGAACGCCCCGGTCCAGGCAAACTCGGGCCGCGCGTCGACCGACGGGAAGAGGCGCGCGAGCTTCGCCTGAAGTCGCGCGCTCTTCGCCGGGATCAGGGCGTCACGCGCCTGATCGTCGGCGAACTCCTCGTCCTCGCCGCCGCAGAGGATGCGGCCGTCACCGGTCGTGCGCAGGTAGAGGTAGGGGTCCGAGGACTCCCAGATCAGCGTCTCTTCCGGCCACAGCGCGCGCGGCTGCGGGCGCGTGGCGATCGCCCAGGTCGAGATCACCGCGTGCGCCGTCGCGGGGACGAGGTCCGTCAGTTCGTAGCCGGTCGCGAGGACGACGTGGGCGGCCGAGACGACCGGTCCGTCCGCGGTCGCAACCGTCACGCGGTCGCGACCTACTTCGATGGCGGTGGCCTTCGCCGGAGCGTGGCATCGGGCGCCGCCCTCGATGGCGCGCAACAGGAGGCCGGCGGTGAGCTGCCGCGGGTCGAGCGCGAGATTCCCGGGGCTCAAGATGGCCCCGGCGCGGGCGATACCGAAGCGCTCCCGCAGTCCTCCGCGCGTGAGGTACTCGGCGTAGAGCCCGGCGGCGCGTCGTGCCTCGGCCTCGGCGCGAAGTCCGCTCGCCCCGAGGTCGTTGCCGGCGAGCAGGAGTGAGCTCCGTTCGACCTTGCCGCAGGAGATGCCGAGCTCGTCGATCCGCGCCGAGAGATTCGCGACCGCGAGACGCGAGCGTCGCCAGGCCTGCTCCGAGCGCCCGCGGCCGAGGCTGCGGGTCAGCCGCGTCAGGGGCATATCGATCTCATGTTGCACGAGCGCCGTGGAGGCCGGCGTCGACCCGAGCAGAGGACCGCGCCGGTCGAGCACGATCACCCGGAACCCAGCCTCCGTCAGCGACTCGGCGACCATCGCGCCGCTCACCCCCATGCCGACCACGAGCACATCTGTGCGCGCATCGCGCCGGAGGCGCGAGCAGGACACGGAGGGCGCGCGGTAGGCCATCCAGACCGGGCGCCCGGTACGCAGATCGAGGGTGCGCTTCATCGGGTCATCGGGTCATCGAGTCATTGGGTCATGGGGGCATGGGGTGATGGAGTCGTGGCGTCGCGGACCGACACACTCAAAGGTGCGACTTGATGGGCAGAATGAGTGTTTCGGCGATCCGTTCCCGGAGCGGCCGGTCCCGCCACATCGCGTAGGTGAAAGCGGTCGCGTCGCGGAGGTCGAGCTCGAACACGGAGGTCATCTGCTCGGCGAAGGGAACGTCGAACACATTGAGACTGGCTTCGTCGTTGAGCCGGAACGAGCGATAGTCGAAGTTCGTCGAACCCACCGAGACGAGCGCGGTGTCGACGACGAGCATCTTCGTGTGCATCATCGTCGGCTGGTAGAGATGGATCTCCACCCCCTCGCGCAGGAGCGGCCCCCACTCGCTTTTCGACGCGATGCGTACGGTCTCCGAGTCGATGTGCGGCCCCGGCAGGAGGACCCGCACGCGCACGCCGCGGCGCCGCGCTTCGATCAGAGCCTCGATCAGCAGCTCGTCCGGGACGAAGTAGGCCGCCGCGAGATCGATGGTCGTGGCGGCGGAGGCCACCGCCATCAGATACATGAGGTGCATGCTCTCGCTGCCGCCCGCTGGGGAGGCGATGAACAATTGCGCCTGCATCGTGCCGGACGGCTGAAGCTCGGGAAAGTACGCCGGACCGCGCAGCACCCGGCCGGTCATCTTCATCCAGTTGTCGTTGAACGCGGCCTGGAAGTGCGCCACGACGGGGCCGTCGACGCGGAAGTGCGAGTCTCGCCAGTGCTCCGGGTCCTCGGCCTGCCCGCCCCACTGGTCGGCGATGCCGACGCCACCGGTGAACGCAATGCGTCCGTCCACGATCAGCAGTTTTCGGTGCGTCCGATTGTTGAATCGCCCGAGGTTGTACCAGCGCAGCGGTCGATAGCGTTCGATCTCCACGCCAGCCGTCGTCATCTCGTCCACCAGGGCCTGATCCAGCTTCACGCTGCCCGCCCAGTCGATCGTGACGTGCACCGGAACCCCCGCGCGGGCGCGTTCCGCGAGCGCCGCCGAGAACTCCTTGCCGATCGCGCCGGACCAGTAGATGTAGGTCTCGAAGGTGACCGAGTGGCGGGCCGATCGGATGGCGGCGAGCATCGCCGGAAAGATCTCCGCCCCGTTCTGAAGCGCAGTCACCTGATTGCCCTGAGTGATCGTCGGGCCGAGCATCACGGACATCTCGCGGTGGAACTGCGGATCGGTGACGGCGAAGCGATGCGTCAGACGGCGCGAGACGGTCTTGTCGGAGCGTCCGAGACTCATCGCCAAGAACACCACGATCGCGGTGATCAGGCTCGCGAGTGCAACCAACCAGAACGTGGTGTGCCGGATCACGGCAAGGAGCTCCTTTCACTCATCTGGAAGGTCGCTCGTCCGTCCGCCTTCGAGCCACGGTCGTAAGGCTTCGGAATCGGCTCGAGGGGAGCGGTACCGTGTTCGAAGAGTTCATGGTCCCGCCCTCCTCAGGTTCTAGTCCCGAGGCAGATCTGACCCGCTTCCAGGGTCTGCAAGAGCTCGAAGACGGAACGACTTCGGAGGTTCCGGAGAGCTTCGAAACCGCCACTGCTGGCACCGCGCGGGCGCCGCGGCTGCCGGGCGACACCGCGGCCACTCGCACCAGCACAAGGTAGCCCTTGCCCCCGCCGACCGCCAAGAGCACTAACTACTGGAGTTTCTGGCGCGACCTGAGTAACAACTACCCTTTCCATCCGCCGGCGTCCAGGGTGCCCCCTCCTGACAGTGGACCGCCCGCCCTCTGCACCGACTTGTCGCCCTGGGCCGCGATTTCCCGTTCCCTTGAACGGGACCACTCTCGAAAGGAGTCCGCCATGCCCGAAAACGCCCTCGACCGTTCCCCGCTTTGCTTCGCCCTCGCAGCCCTCCTCGTCGTCAGCGCTTCGACCGGAGCCTTCGCCCAGACGCCCGCTTCACCAGCCTCTGCCGGGAAGGCGCAGGGCCAACTCAGCCTGGCCGGGAAGACCGTACCCTTGAAGGTTGCCAATGCCATCGCGTTGACCGACCACGAGGGCAAGCCCTATACGCTCGTGCTGTTGACCGAGGCACCGATCGACCTCGCGAGCGTCGTCGCCTCACCGGATCCCCTGACGACGCTGCTCAACTTTGCACCCGTCAACGCGGTAACGCACGCCAAGGTCTTCGTCGACGACGTGCGGGTCTACATCAATGCCCACAGCGCTGGCGACAGCGGCCAGTATCTCGCGACGCGGAAATTCGGCCTCGAAGCAAAGGTCTCCGGTGGCGGAACGAAGCCGCTCGAGGGCAGCTTGCGGTCGACGGACCCCGAAATGTCCGTGCAGATCGAAGTCACTTTCAAGGCGGACCTCATCAAGCCCGGCAGTTGAGACACAAGATCGCCCGAGCGGATGCCCTTGGAGCCACCGCAGCGCTCCGGTAGACGACCTTCAGGCCTTCACTTCAGACAGGCGGGGATGGAGGTCGGCCGCGCCGAAGCTCAGGCGCCGAGGAGAGCTCGCCGGAAGGCGGCGCGGCCCTGTTCGTCGGGGATGTTCATCTCGAGGAGGGCCACCAGGTCGCCAAGGCTGCGGGCGTGCCGGTTCCGCCGCACCAGCACGCGCGCCAGCGGTCCGATTCGCCGCGCGAGCTCGGCTTCGACCCGCGCGAGCGCCTCGTCCTGGAGCGGCCCCTGCGATTTCGTCCCAGCCCCGCTCAGGGCGTTCGACACCGGCGCGGAGACCGTCGAAATGGCGCCGCCACCCGCCATGCATCGGGCGCGGAAGCTCTCGCGGCCCGGTCCGGGCGGAACCTGCTTCGCGAGCTCGTCGCAGAGCACGGTGAGCGACGGCGAGGTCGATGCCGTGCGACGCACGAGCACTTTCGCCATCGGGCCGATCTGCGCCGAAAGGTGCTCCTCGATGCGCCGGAGGATTCCCGAGTCGAAGGTCGCCGGGGTGGCCGAGGTTCTCGCCCCTTCGGCAGCCGCGCCGGAACGCGACGCCTGCCCACCCCCGAAGCTCGGCAGCTGGAACTCGCTCGACACCAGCGTCGCTGTCGGCTCCTGCGCCTCCGGGGCGGCGCCCGTCTGGAGGCGGTAGAGGTCGATGTCGAGGCTCGTGACATCCGGGTAGCGCTCGTCGCGGTCGCGCGCCATCATCTTGCGCAGCACGAGGCAGCAACCTTCCGAGATCGACGGCTCGAAGTTGCGCGGATCGGGGAACGGCTCCACGAGATGCATCGACATCACGTGCGGGCCGGACGAACCCTGGAAAGGAACGCGTCCCGTCAGCAAGTGGTAGAGCGTCGCGCCCAGCGAATAGATGTCGGCGCGTCCATCGATATCGCGCTGGCCCAGGACCTGCTCCGGTGCGATGTAGTTCGGCGTCCCGATCGCCGTTCCGGTCTGGGTCATCGAAGTCTCTTCGCCCATCTGCTTGGCGATTCCGAGGTCGACGAGCTTCACTTCCCCCAAGCGGGTCAGGATGACGTTGTCGGGTTTGATGTCGCGGTGCACGAGGCCCTGGGCGTGCGCGACGGAGAGTGCGCGACAGATGTAGCGCACGATCGTGATCGCTTCATTCTCGCTCCAGCGCCCATTGGCCTTCAGGTAGTGCCCGAGGGAAAGGCCGTCGAGCAGTTCCATCGCCAGGTAGTAGACGTCCTGGACGGCGCCGAAAGCGAAAACCTGCACGATGTTCGGATGATTGAGACGAGCTACGGCGCGTGCCTCCTTGAGGAAGCGCTCCACGAAGCTCGGTTCGTAGCCGAGTTCCGGCGAGAGCGTCTTCAGGGCGACCAGTCTGTCCAGCATCTTCTCTCTCGCCCGGTAGACGTTTCCCATCCCCCCCACCCCGAGGAGGTCGAGAATCTGGTAGTCGCCGAACCAGCTTCCCGGTGCGAGCGGGTCGTGCGGGCTTGCGCTCACCGAATCAGGATTCCTCGAGCATGCTCATGGCTTTGGCGAGGCTGATGCGCATCCGCTGGAACGAGCTCGCGAGCACCGCCACCTCGTCGCGTCCGGCAATCGCCACTTCCGGAGTGTCGAAGTCGCCGGTGCTCACCCTGTCGGCCATTGCCGACAGGCGACGCAGAGGCCGGATGACGACCGCCCAGAGGAGCAGATTGAGGATCAGCATGATCAACAGGAAGATCCCGACCAGCGAGACGAGCAGCGTGCGAAACGCCAACCGGGCCGTCGCCATCGGGACCGACGTCGGCACCGAGACGATCTGCGCGCCGATCACCTCGTTGAGCTTCCAGCCGAAGCCGGCGTTGGGGCCGTACATCCGAACGACGGAGGCGGGCGAGGTTTCGGGACTGGTATGGCAGGAGAGGCAGGCCGGGTCGGTGATCCGGATCGGGCGTCCAAGGTAGAGCGAGCGCCCGAGGGCGCCGTCGCGCTGGCCGACGATCTCCTTCAATTCGGCGTTGTCTCGAAAGGCATGGATCACGTCAGCCTCCCAATCGACCGCGCGGTCGCGCGGGTTGGTGGGGTTGAGCGTCGCCTCCTTGTAGGAGTATTCGGGATGGCTCTCGCGAACGTAGTTGAAGATCTCGGTCGCCGAATAGGCCGGGACCGACTGCGGGATGAAGTTCTCTGCCAGCATCGGCTTGAGCAGCGGACTGATCTGCTTGCTCGTGTAGGTGCGGGTCGCCAGAGCCGTCTGCATCAGGATCCCGGCGTTCTCCAGAACCTGTTGCTGAGCGTTTCTCTCCATCGCGCTGCGCGCGAAAAACGTGGCCGGAACAAGCGCCGCCGTGAACACCGCGAGCAGGATGAGATTGAACTTCGCGAACAGAGACATCGCACGGCCCCCAATTGGTAGTGGCCCGCCATTCTAGCCGCGAACGGCCGGGGCCCCAAGCCCGCCCGATCGGTAGCCAAGCGAGGCACGGCCGAACCTGATTTCCCCAGATTCAGAGGGCAGATCCGGCACCCTTTGCGCCGAGAGTTCGCACTTCCGAAGGGCGCCTGACCTGCCCCGCACGGGTGCTGGCCGCGACCCTGCCTCACTTCGTCCAGCGTCTACGTCACGCGTGCTTTCGACCCCGCCTTCCTCTTCGCCCGCGGTTTCGAGGAGGACGTCCCGGCGAGCTGTTCTGCGATCGTGCCCTGAGCAGGCAGGATGTCGTCTTTCGTTGCCGGATCCCGATTCCAGGGGCATGAATCTCCCCATGCGCTCGACTCGACCCGACGCTGCCGCCCCCCGTCTCGGCCGCCTCGCGGTGCTCGCCGCGTTCACACTGCTCTGCGTGCTGGCGCTCGCTGGCGCGGCGCCGGCCCGCGCGCAGTTGTCGCCCCTCGGCGGGCAGTTCCAGGTCAACAGCTACACGACGGGCATTCAGTACCATCCGGCGGTCGCTGCGGACAGCGCGGGCAACTTCGTGATCGTCTGGACGAGTTTCGGCTCGACCGGGACGGACTCGAGCAACGCGAGCGTCCATGCGCGGCGCTGGGCCGCCGACGGTACCGCACTCGGCGGACAGATCCAGGTCAACACCTACACCACGAGCACCCAGCGTTTTCCAGCGCTCGCCGCCGCCAGCGACGGCGCTTTCGTCGTCGTCTGGTCGAGCCTCGGTTCGAGCGGGACGGACACGAGCGACGCCAGCATCCAGGCGCAGCGCTATCTTTCCAACGGCATCGCCACCGGCGCCCAAGCCCAGGTCAACAGCTTCACGACGCTCGAGCAGGAGTTCCCGGCGGTGGCCGCGGACAGCGCGGGGAACTACGTCGTCGCCTGGGAGAGCACCGGATCGACCGGCACGGACACGAGCGGCACGAGCATTCAGGCGCAGCGCTTCGCCGCCAACGGTGCCGCGCTGGGCGCGCAGTTCCAGGTCAATACCTACACGACAGGCGGGCAGCTCAATCCGCAGGTAGCCGTGGACGACGCCGGCAACTTCGTCGTCGTCTGGAACAGCTACGGCTCGGTCGGCACGGACGGCGACAGCGCGAGCATCCAGGGGCGTCTCTACGCTGCCAACGGCTCGGCGCTCGGCGGGCAGTTCCAGGTCAACAGCTATACGACGAGCGGACAGCGCTACCCGGCGGCGGCAGCGGACGGCGAGGGCAACTTCGTCGTCGCCTGGGACAGCTTCGGCTCGAGCGGCTCGGACACCAGCAGCTTCAGCATCCAGGCGCAACGCTATGCCGCCGACGGAGCCGCGCTCGGCGCGCAGTTCCAGGTCAATACCTACACGACGAGTGCCCAGCGCTATCCGTCGTTGGCTGCGGATAGCACGGGCAACTTCGTCGTCGTCTGGCAGAGCCTGGGCTCGGGTGGCACCGATTCGGACGATGCGAGCATCCACGGACGGCGCTTCGCCGCGAGCGGCCTTCCAGTGGGAGGCGAAGCGCAGGTCAACAGCTTCACGACGGGCATCCAGGAGCTTCCGGTGGTGGCCTCGGCCGGCGCCGGCGACTTCGTGGTCGCGTGGACGAGCGTCGGCTCGGTCGGCACGGATTCGAGCTACTCGAGCATCCAGGCGCAGCGCTTCGGCTGCGTCTTCTGTGATGGGTTCGAAGGCGGGGACACCGACCGCTGGTAGAGGCCCTGGCTCAGGGGCGCGCGAAGACCTGAACGGGGCGTCTTGCCGCCGCCTACCGCAGGTAGCCGAGGGCACGCAGCTCGGCGTCGAGCGCGGGGTCGATCTCGACCTCGCCAGCGGCCTGGCGGCGGGCGAGGCGGGCACGCGCCTCCTTCACCCGAAGCGCGAGCGCGCGGCGGCGGGCGGGCTCGGCCTCGAGCAGGTTCCGGCGCTCGCCGGGGTCGGCCTCGAGGTCGTAGAGCGCCTCCGCGGCCTCGCCGGCCCCGGCGACCCCGCCGACCTCGCCGGTCACCTCGCGCAGCGCCCCTTCGTGCCGCAGCCACTTCCAGTTGCCGTCGCGGATCGCCACGACGTCGAACGCCGGGTGTCGGAGCCAGGCGAGCGACTCGCCCGGCGGTGCTGCGCCGCCGCCGATCACCGGCAGAAGGCTCACCCCCGGGAGCTCCGGCGGCGCCGGGATGGAGGCGAGATCGAGGAGCGTCGGAGCGATGTCGATCTGGTCGGCCGGATCCACCACGGTCACACCCGACGATGTGCCACCTGGCAGCCGCAAGACCAGCGGCACCCGCAGCACCTCCTCGAACAGCGACTCGGCGTGCCGCCAGCCGCCGTGCTCGTGGAACTCCTCACCGTGGTCGGAGGTGAAGACGACCGCCGAGCGGTCGAGAAGGCGCCGGGCGCGCAGATCGTCCACCAGGCGGCCGAAGCTCGCGTCGTTCGCGGCGATCTCGCCGTCGTAGAGCGCCATCGAATCGCGCCGCCGGATCGCCGCCTCCTCCGCAGAAAGCTCGCCGAGCCGCTCGCCGCGGAAGCAGCAGGCCGAGGCGACGTCGACACCGGGGGCGAAGCGGCTGCGGTACGGCTCTTCCGGCCGATACGGATCGTGAGGATCGAGAGTGTGGACGACCAGGAAGAACGGGCGCTCCGGCGCGGCGCGCCCGTCGAGCCAGGCGGTCGCCGCCCGGTGCATCTCCGCGGATCGGACGCTGCGGCGCTTCCGCCCCTGGAGCTGGTGCACGTACTCGAAGCGGTCGAAACCGCGTCCGAAGCCGAACTTCTCGACCACCGTAGGGTTGGTCGTGAACATCGCGGTGTCGTAGCCCGCCTCGGAGAGGCGCTCGGCGAGGGTCCGCGCCTCGGGAGCGATCCCCTGGGCACGCCGCTCCGCGCCGTGCGTGACCGGGTGGAGGCCGGTGAGGATCGTCGCCATCGCCGGCTTCGTCCACGAGCTCTGCGCCCGCGCCTCGGCGAAGCGGACGCCCTCGCGCGCGAAGGCGTCGAGCCGCGGCGAAGTCGGCCGGTCGTAGCCGTAGCAACCGAGGTGGTCGGCGCGGAGCGTGTCGACGACATAGAGGACGAGGTTCGGCCGCTCCGCCCGCGCGGCGGCCGACTCTTCCGCAGTCGGTGCCGCGGCTCCGGCCGCCGGCTCGACCTGCTTCGTGCCGCAGCCCGCCGCGGCGAGAACGAGCGCCACCGCGCCCACCGCTCGCGCGGAGAACCTCGATCGCGAGGCCGGGTAGCGAGCTGTCGGAGTCATGGCGGCTGCCGGCGACTCTCCTGAGGGTCGCGGCTTGGGCAGGCATCGAGCTCGAAGCGCAGGAGGGTGCAAGGGCGAAGTCTAGACGATGGGCACGGCCGAGCTCACGCTGCGGACAGCTCTCGGCGCGGGATCATGCGTGCAATTATGGAGCGCAGCTCCAGAAATGCAAGGTTAGGAACCCGATCGCTGCCGGACCCTATGCCCTCGCGGGTGTCGACCGCATGGTAACTTCTGCCAAATGTTCACCCTACCGGTGCTCATCGGCATCGCTCTCGCGCTGGCCGTCGTCGGGCTGGGGCGGCTTTCGGGCCTCGACCGCGACCGCGCGCTCTATCCGGTCACGCTCATCGTGATTGCGGCCTACTACGTCCTGTTCGCGACCATGGGCGGAGCGCCGGCACTGCCGGGCGAGTTGATGGCGGCGACGGTGTTCGTCGTCATCGCGATCGTCGGGTTCCGTACCAGCTTGTGGTGGGCTGCGGGCGGCATCGCCGGTCACGGCATCTTCGACTGGGTGGTGCACCCGCGCCTGATCGCGAACCCGGGCATGCCGCTCTTTTGGCCGGCGTTCTGCGGCTCGATCGACGTCGCGCTCGGGATGCTCCTCGCCATCCTGCTGCTTCGCGGCGCGATCCCGGCGCGCGGCGGAGCGCTCCCGCAGACCTTGTGAAGGCCGGCGCTACACCTGGATGACGGTCTGTCCCTGCGCGTGTCCTTCGCCCACGTACCGCAGCGCGTCGGCCGTGTCGCGGAGCGCGTAGCGGCGGTCGATCGACGGACGGATCTTGCCGGTCTCGACCAGCTTTTTCAGGACCAGCAGGTCTCTCCGGTTGAGCGCGACAATGAAGGGCTTCAGTTTCCGGGTCGAGACGCTCGAGAGCAGCATCATGGCCGCCAGCCGCCGGAGCCAGCGCAGGCCGGACTTGCCACCGGACGTCGAAACGAACGTCCCGGTCGGGACGAGCACGCGCCGGCAGTCCGAGAGGGAGCGAGCGCCGACGGCGTCCAGCATCACATCGAAGCGCGGTCCGCCGGTGACGAAGTCGGTCGTCGTGTAGTCGATCACCTCGTCGGCGCCGAGGGCGCGCATGCGCTCGACGTTGCGCGTGCTGCAGACCGCGGTCACCTGGGCGCCGAACGCCTTGGCGATCTGGACACCCCAACTGCCCACACCGCCGGACGCTCCGTGGATCAGCACGCGGTGACCCGCCTTCACCCCGCCGGCGTCGCGCAGCGCCTGCAAGGGGGTGACGGCCCAGGGCGTGGCGGCGGCCTCCTCGAACGACAGATTGCCGGGCTTCGGCACGAGCCGGTCCGCGCGGACGACGACGTATTCCGCGAACGCGCCGGCGGTGGTCTCGCCGAACACCTCGTCGCCAGGCGAAAGCGTGGTGACCTTGGCGCCGGCCGCTTCGACGCGCCCGGCCATGGCCGAGCCCGGGACTTGGTGTGCGGGCCGGAGGAGGCCGCCGACTGCGGGGCGGATCACGTAGGGCTTCCCGGTGACGACATGGTGGTCACCGATGCTCGCTCCGGCCGCGCACACCCGGACCAGCACCTCGTGTTCGCCGGCGACCGGGCGGGGGATCTCCTCGTACGACAGCACGTCGGGCGTGCCATACCGCCGCCGCACGATCGCGTGCATGGTCCCGCCGCTCATCCTCGATGCCGCCGAAAGTTCGCCATGGCCGGAGTCCGCGCCGGGCATTCAACTACATGGCCACGCAGGGGCGCAAGCGGACCGTAGCGGGCCGCACACGTGCGCGTCGAGGACGACCCTCACCGAGAGGTGCCCACGCTGGCGACGGCGCGTTTGCCGTCCACGGGCTTCATGCCCGCCCATCGTCCTGCGCCACGAGCCGCGCGCGGCGGGCGCAGGGCGCCTTGACAGTACTAACGCCGCGCGTTACTATCGTGACGTGATCCGGTCGTATCGATGCCGCGACACCGAAGCGATGTTCGGCGGCACCCGGGTCGCGAGATTCGTCGCGATCGAAGCGGTGGCCATGCGCAAGCTGGCAATGTTGAATCAGGCCGGTCGCTTCGGCGATCTGCGAGTGCCACCCGGGAACCGGCTCGAGGCGTTGCGGGGCCAGCGTGCGGGGCAGCACAGCATCCGCGTGAACGACCAGTATCGCGTCTGCTTTCGCTGGACCGACGTGGGTCCGGAGGACGTCGAGATCGTGGACTATCACTGAAGGAGCGAACAATGCGAAAGGTTCCCTATCCCTCTCCCGGCGAGATTCTCCTCGAAGAGTTCCTGAAGCCGATGGGAATCACGCAATACCGCCTCGCCAAGGAGATCGGTGTTCCGCAGCGCCGCATCGGCGAGATCGTTGCTGGCGCCCGCGCGATTACGCCCGACACCGGACTTCGCCTGTCGCGCTTCTTCGCGATGTCCGACGGATTCTGGATCGGCCTCCAGGCCGACTTCGACCGCGAGAAGGTCCGCGCAACGCTGGCCAAGACTCTCGCCCGCATCAAACCCTGGCCGGAGGCGGTGCGCGCCCGAAGGAGCGCATGACCCGACCTGGCCCGGAGATTCGAACTCTCTCAACCCGTTGAAGCTCCGAGAAGCGTTGCGCCGGAAGGCGGCTCCGTCGGTCCAGGAGCCCGAAGGCGTCAATCTTTGCAGCAGAGTGAGATTCGAAAATGGTGGACCAAATCACTCTGAGTTCGAACACCCCAGGAAGTTCGAACACCCTGATTTTCTGGCTTCGGGAGGTCGCGGCAATGAGGCAGGCGGCATGAGCTCCATGCCGGTGAAAGGCCTGTCTCCGGGTTCCGTACGCCGTCCCCGGAGGAGCCCGGCAGGGCGCCTCGCCGGGACCGGCGTCCCTCTCTGGCATCCGCTGCAAGGCAGCGGAGCGGAGGGGCAATATGGCTGGAAAGACCGCTTGGAAGTCCGCGACCCCGCAGCTCTCGTTGGTCCTCCCTGGCGCCCCGGCGTCACAGTTTCATTCGACAGCTGTTGAGATCGGATCCCGCAAGGCCCGGCGCGCCGGCAGCCTGATCCGGCAGGCGCTCTACCTCGACCAGGAAGACGCCTACGCCGCCGGCGAGGTTGGCTTCCTGGCTCGGGCGCTCGTGCAGGCGACCCTTCCGCACAGCGATCCGAACGCCAACGAGTTCGTCCGGCGGAACGGACACTTCACCCTGTCCATCCTCGCCCCGAAAGACGTCGGGCTGCCGTACGGCCGGTATCCACGCCTGGTTCTCGCCTACCTCACGACCGAGGCGGTGCGCCGCAAGAGCCCGGACATCGAGCTCGGCGGCCACTTCTCGCACTTCTGTGCTGCCCTCGGGATCCCGCCGACCACGGGACCGCGTGGCTCCTTGCCGCTGCTCCGCGACCAACTCCAGCGTCTCTTCGCCTCGACCTTCCAGTGCATCTTCCACGACGAGAGCCAGGGGAGACATGCTGGCGATGGCTTCCTGATTGCCGAGAAGCGGGAGCTCTGGTGGGATTCCCGGCCAGGGAAGGACGAGGCCGCATGGGGATCTCACGTCGTCCTTTCGGACCGCTTCTATCGGGAGGCAACTGAAGCGCCGGTCCCACTGGACTTGCGGGTCCTGCGCGCCCTGCGGTCGCCGTTCGAGATCGACATCTACGTCTGGCTGACCTGGCGCTTCTTCCGGCTGCGGAGGCCGGTCACCATCCCATGGGCCTCGCTGGCGCTCCAGTTCGGGTGCGGCTACGCCAACCCCCGACACTTCAAGAAGCGGTTCCTCGGCTACCTCAAGAGCGTCATCGACTACTACCCGGAGGTGAGGCTCGAGAGCTCAGGGACGGGGCTGGTGCTCAAGCCCTCGCCGACGCACATCGCGCGACGTCTCGGCGCTCGAAGGAAGTCCATGCCCTGAAGGTGGTCAGCACAGGATTCGATGGCTCACCCTAGTGAATCTCCGGCCCCGTGCCGGTGGGTCACGAAAGCAGCCAACGGCCGTCGACAAGATGGGCAAACACGACGAGGCTGTCTCTGGGGTCCGCGCCAGTGGTCGCGGCGAGCGCGAAGTCAATTGAAACGAGATCCCGCCTCGGTGGACTTCCGCCCGAAGGACGGTCCTCCCGGTGGTGACTCGAATGGATGGAACGACTTTCGCGGCGAAAAGCGCAGCAATGAAACGCATGCTTCGATGACTGATCCGGAATCGAGGCTGGCCCGTAAGGGGCCTGGCCGCGAGGCGAAGCTGTCTTACGTGAGTCACGTGCTGATGGAGAATCGCAACGGTTTCCTGATGGACATCCTGCTCGGCCAGGCAGACGGATTCACTGAGCGGCGCGAGGGTGCGGCGCTCGTGGCGAGAATTGGCGGAGGACGGCGCAAGACGGTGGGCGGAGACAATGGCTACGACGCGACGGACTTTGTGCAAGCGTGCCGCGCTGCCGGCGTCACGCCGCAAGTCGCGCCGAATATCCACCGCTCCAGAAGGAAATCGGCGATCGACCAACGCACCCTTCGGCATGGAGGCCATCGAGCCAGCCAGATCGTCAGGCGCAGAATCGAGACCATCTTCGGCTGGCTCAAGAGCTTCGGCGGAATAAAACGAAGTCGGGTCAGAGGCCTCGAAAGGACGCAGCTCGCTGCTCGACTCGCCGCTGCTGCCTACAATCTGTTGCGACTGAGTCGATTGCAGCCCCTGGAAGCCGGAACTTGAACCCCTCGACGAGGCGGAAGTGCTCCACGCCGAGGGTCGCAAGCACCGACGCCACGGGCTGAATCCCCTTACTGGAAGCTTCTTTTTCGACAAGACGTCACCCGCTGCCGTGCCAATCACTGACAACGACCGTTTCTCAGCAGCCTGCTAGGGTTCGGTGGCAGACCACCTCGCCGTATTCCCTGCCTCGAATCCATTCCAGAACACGGGGATCTTCAGGTTCCAATCCTGGAGCGGATTTATTCTTACGATTGCAGGTGACGTTAGTCTGTAGGCTTGTGCGGAAACAGGCGGGTCGAAGAGATGAAGTAAATGGATTGCGACGCTGCACTCTCCTAGGGCGCTGGGATCCTGTGTTTCGAGGACTAGTACTCTTAGGTCGTAGGACTCCGTGCACGGAACAATCTCGATCTGAATGGCATGATCGTCGTTGGTTGGCGATCCTCCAACAACTCGATTCTCTCCGGTCCTCGACATCTTCACCATGTTCACGTCATCTGCGGAGAGATCAAATCGAACCTGGCCTCTTCTGGATGGGGTCTCCATCGTAGCGACCGTACCTGGGTATCCTAGGCCGAGCGGGTAGGTCGTGACTCCGTAGTTCGCGTTAGCGGGCCATGTACTCCCAGAGGTCGAAAGGTTGCTCAGCGAATAGGTGTACGTGGCGGAGCTGATGACAGTTGCATCGACGATGGCGGGATTGTTATCCGCGATCCGATACCAGAAGGTATTGGTTACTACATCAGGGTCCACGGCGTCTTGAAAATCGTCCTTCGATCCGCGGATCTCGTCGGCCCCGTCGAACATGAGCTGACGCGATGCTCCGTAGGAAATCGTCCAAGACATGTACTGGCGTGGCGGGGGAGGCGTCAGTGGGAGGGGAGGACGGATGATGATAGTCGTGTGCCCGAGGCCCATCGCGCAGTGACCCAACTCATGCAAGACTGTGCTCGCCGCGTTGAAAGTCCCCACCGTCGGAGGCGGAACCTCATACTGCTCGCAGGAAAAGCAATTCTCCGTCGTCGGAACTAGAGCGCTCCATTTCGCTGCAGCCCACTCAACCATCTCTGGCAGACGGCCGCCAAAGTCAGGATCAACGCAGACCCTCACATTCGTAGAGCCATTGGGGTTATACGTTGAGGGG
This sequence comes from Thermoanaerobaculia bacterium, assembly GCA_018057705.1. NCBI lineage: Bacteria > Pseudomonadati > Acidobacteriota > Thermoanaerobaculia > Thermoanaerobaculia bacterium. Next base: position 16,730 of record JAGPDF010000051.1, read on the forward strand.
TAGACAATGCCGTCATCGTTGATAATGAAGGTCGGATGATCCTCAGGATGACCGGGTTCGCATCCGTCAGCCAGGGAGCACTTGACAGTTCTCAAGAACGTACCGGCGAAGACCAGATTGGATGAGAGAACTCCCGCGATTCCGAGCACAATCGTAGGCAGGCGATTCACGGAATCACCGCCTCGGTTCGCAAGCGCATTTCCGCAGCCCGGATCTTTTTGACTATTTCTCTTAGCGCTGCATATTCCTCAATGCTCGGATAGCGATTCGTCGACATGTCGCTGACAGTGAGCATGAACGTGTGGTCAAGTTCATCCTGGCCACCAGGACCTGTACCTGGGTAGAGCGAAAGGTGAATTGTGAACTCCACAGAACCTGAGTCCTCGATAGGTGGGCCCAGTCTCGGCTCGGTAACGTGTTTTGACCTCACCCGCTCTCGATCGAGCTTGTAGAGCTCTGACCTCAGTACGACGTCGACTATCGCATCAACATCCTCGAGAGGCACCTGCGCGGTATATAGCAGGCGTGGAGTGTCCGACGCATAGCTGGAGAGAAGGACGGGTAGTCGCCCGTCGCCAAGAAGGGAGTAAGTACGAATCTCCCCGCTCGACGAGCCACTGTACTGCACCCTCAGAAGTTCCTTATCCGGTTCCAAGAGAATCGAGTCGCGAGAAGGCTCTGCGGACTGAGATCGGCTATCGGATGCTGCGCCGGCAAGTTCGTAGCTAGCGACAAGTCCTACGCCCAGCAGAATAATGGTTAAGCCGATTGCTCGACCCATCGGTCACCTCCGCAGGAGAAATTCATAGCACATGCCTACGAGAGCGGCCGCACGCTTGCGGTCTGGGCACGGTCAGGGCTGGCGAGGTCGGCTCCTCTCCCCGAATCCTGATCCAGTAGGGCTCTCGTAATCGAGGTAGATTTCGGCTCGTTCACTGCGCTCCGGAGGGAGCCAGGAGGACGGGCAGAGGAGGAAGAGTCGCTTCACGGAGGAGCAGATCGCAATGGCGCTTCGGCAGGCCGAAGCTGGTACGACCGTCGAAGAGATCTGCCGGGCGCTGGGTCTGGTCTAAGAGGGTGCCTATGGCCGCAACTTCAGCCCGAGAAACAGGAGCGCGAACGGCCACAATCGTCGCGTCAGGGGCGAGGGAAGGTCGGCGCATGAAGTTCGCGCACAGCCAGTAGAATTTCGAACACCGCCCAACTCGCTGAAACTGCGTGGGCTATCGCCCGGTGAGGCTCGCGCCGTGTCGTTTGGTTCCAAGCGTAAGTGCTTGCCTGGAATTGATTTAGAAATGGTGGAGCGGAAGGGATTCGAACCCTCGAGCAAGAGGCGAGCCACGGTCGACTCGGCTGAGGTGCTTTCCTGCGGGGCTTGACATAGGGCAGGAAAAGCGCTCATATGAGCACCAATGAAGCTCATGGAATCGAGCCCGTTCGGTGGGTGTACGCGGACACGCGTGCTGGTGGCGCTGAGCCTGCTTCAAACCAGCTTTGCGCGCGAGCTCGCGCGTCTGCTGCCCGCGCCTGTGTCCGGAGTTCGGCAGGCGCTCGCCAGCCTCGAGCGCGACGGGCTCGTCGCCGGTCGACTCGTTGGCAGGACCCGCCAGGTCCAGCTCGATCCCGGGTACTTCGCGCTGAAGGAGCTCGAGGCCTATCTTGCGCGGCTCTCGGAGGCGGAGCCCGAGCTGCGGGCCGCGGTGGCTCGGCTCCGCCGGCGGCCTCGTGCGGCGGGGAAGCCGATTTGAGAATCGACGCGACCACGGCGCTCGAAACGGTGGCCGTCACGGTCGGCGACGCCCTCGCCGGGCGCGGGATCCGGGCCGTCCTGACCGGAGGAGCTTGCGCCGGGATCTACTCGGGAGGACTCTATTCATCCCAGGACGTCGACTTCGTTCTCGAAGGGCGCGTCACCCTTTCGACTCTCGATGCCGTGATGGCGAGTCTCGGTTTCTCTCGGAGGGGAAACCGCTACGTGCATTCCGAGTCGCCCTTCTGGGTCGAGTTTCCCCGCGGCCCCCTCGGCGTGGGCGCCGATCTCGACGTTCGGCCGGTGTCGCTGAAATCGTCGCACCGAGAGACGCTGGCGCTCTCGCCGACGGATTCCTGCCGCGACCGCCTCGCGGCGTTCTTCCACTGGTCGGATCGCCAAAGCCTCGCCGTCGCGGTCGAAATTGCTTTTCGCAACGATGTCGATCTCGCACGGATCCGGCGTTGGAGCGCAGCCGAGGACCACGCCGCACGCTTCGCGGAGTTCGAGCGCGAGCTCGACCGCCGTAAGCAGGGGACCTCAAGTAGATCGCCGCCATGACCGGCGGTCGTCCGAGGCCGGAGTCTGTGCGATGGAAACGAAACGGGGGAGCGGATGGGATTCGAACCCTTGAAGGCGGTCTGAGGACTGGAGATCTACAATCTCTCCAGGAACTCGTCGACGAACTGTCGAGGCTTGATGACCCGCACGTCTCGCCACCCTGACTGTTCGAGCAGATGCCGGTCTCCCGAGACGAGCACAGAGACTCCCGCCGACAGAGCGCAAGCCAGGAACTTGTCGTCGTCAGGATCGACGGAGGCGGGTTCGGGGCAGCACCGGCGCGACGACGAACTCGGCAGCGACCGCAAGAAGGCCCAGAAAAGGCTCCAGGTGGACGCCTGCATGGTCGGTGCTGAGAATCTGGCCGACGCGCTGGTACTCCGCGAGGATTTCGGCCGAAAGTACCAGCTGAACTCGACCGTCGCGCCAGGCCTCGAGGATCCGTCCGGGGAGACCGCCGAAGAAGACGGCCGAGACGAAGACGTTCGTGTCGAGAACGATCCTCACCGAGAGGCGCGGGCCTTCGCGACGGCGCGCTTCACGTCCGCCGGCTTCATGCCCGCCTTGCGCGCAGCACCGCGAGCCGCGCGTACGAGCTCGTCGAACTCCGCCATCGCCGGCGGCGCGATCGTCTTGAGGATGACGACGTCGCGATCGCCGACGACCACGAACTGTGTCCCTTCCTTGAGTCCGAGACGCAGACGAATCTCCTCCGGGATGACAACTTGTCCCTTGGATGAGAGCTTGGTTGTGGCGAGGGATTCCATGGCGCCTCCGATCTTACTGGTAAGATTCCAGGCAGAGGCAAGGAGTGGGTCAAGCAGTGGAAGGCGAGGTCGCGCGGCCAGAAGAGATGCGAACACTCTCACCCCGTTGAAGCAATGGGAGTTGCTCCGGAAGGCGGCTCCAACGGGTCAAGAGCCTCGAAGCGTAAGCCTTTGCAGCAGAATGGGATAAGAAATGGTGGACCAAATCACTCTGAGTTCGAACACCCCAGGAAGTTCGAACACCCTGATTTTCTGGCTTCGGGAGGTCGCGGCAATGAGGCAGGCGGCATGACGTCGATGCCGGTGAAAGGCCTGTCTCTGGGTTCCGTACGCCGTCTCCGGAGGAGCCCCGCAGGGCGCCTCGCCGGGGCCGGCGTCCCTCTCTGGTATCCGCTGCACGGCAGCGGAGCGGAGGGGCAGTATGCATGGAAAGACCGCTTGGAAGTCCGCGACCCCGCAGCTCTCGTTGGTCCTCCCTGGCGCTCCGGCGTCACAGTTTCATTCTACAGTTGTTGAGTCGAGATCCCGCAAGCCCAGGCGCGCCGGCAGCCTGATCCGGCAGGCGCTCTACCTCGACCAAGAGGACGCCTACGCCGCCGGCGAGGTCGGGTTCCTGGCCCGAGCGCTGGTGCAGGCAACCCTTCCGCACAGCGACCCCAAGGCCAACGAGTTCGTCCGGCGGAACGGACACTTCACGCTGTCCATTCTTGCCCCGAAGGACGTCGGGCTGCCGTACGGCCGGTATCCGCGCCTGGTCCTCGCCTACCTCACGACCGAGGCGGTGCGCCGCAAGAGCCCCGACATCGAGCTCGGCAGCCACTTCTCGCACTTCTGTGCCACCCTCGGGATCCCGCCGACCACCGGTCCGCGTGGATCCTTGCCGCAGCTCCGCGACCAGCTCCAGCGTCTCTTCGCCTCGACCTTCCAGTGCATCTTCCACGACGAGAGTCAGGGCCGTCATGCGGGCGACGGCTTTCTGATCGCCGAGAAGCGGGAGCTTTGGTGGGACCCGCGGCCGAGGAAGGGCGCAGCAGCGTGGGGGTCTCACGTCGTCCTCTCGGACCGGTTCTATCGGGAGGCGACCGAAGCGCCGGTCCCGCTCGACTTGCGCGTCCTTCGCGCCCTCCGGTCGCCGTTCGAGATCGACATCTATGTCTGGCTGACCTGGCGCTTCTTCCGGCTCCGTCGTCCGGTCACGATCCCCTGGGCCTCGCTGGCGCTCCAGTTCGGATCCAGGTACACGAACCCGCGGCACTTCAAGAAGCGGTTCCTCGGCTACCTGAAGTGCGTCATCGACTACTACCCGGAGGTGAGGCTCGAGAGCACAGCGGTGGGGCTGATGCTCAAGCCGTCGCCGACCCACATCGAGCAGAGGCCGGGCAAGCGACAAAATCTGCAGCTGGGCGGAGCCCCTCCGGCTTAGACAGGTAGAGATCGGAGGCTTTCACAACAATAGAGGCTGGCTCGAGCTACACTCGTCGGCGCGATGACCTCGATGCGGCCAGGGCCCTCGAGTGGCGAGATCCTGCGTGCGTCCGTGGCGGGCATCACGCTGACGCTCGGTCTAGGCGTGCCTGCGCCGGCGGTGTCAATTTCTGCGGGCGCTTCGGTCGAGTGCCCCACGGCGCTGGCACGCGCTCAGATCGACGCGGTCGGCGCCGCGACTTTCGCCTGGCTCACGGACCTGACCTCGGGGGCGCACGCCGGTACGCATCGAAGCTTCGAGCCTATCTGCCCCGACTCGCCACCACTCGACCTGACACGCATTCCGCCAATCAGCGGCCATATTCTCGCCCTCCTTATCGTTCCGGACTACATCGAGGCGGTGCCCCTCGACGACCCGTGGGGAAACCCCTACGAGTACCGCCTGAACGTCGCCGACCCGCTATCCGCCGACGTCATCGCCATCCGCAGCGCCGGCTCGGACGGTGTGTACGAGGGCACCACCTACGACGTCCGCTCGACCGCCGGACCGGCGGATGATCTCGTCTTCTACAACGACGCGTGGGTTCTCGACCTCCCGCGTCTAGACCCTGTCTCGCGGCAGCGAACGACGGTGGCGAGGGTGCGGGACGTTGGGGACGCCCTTTTCTCCTGGATCATCGACAACGTGTCGGGCCTCTCCATGGTTCCGTCGAACCTGTCCGAATATGCCGGATCGACTCTCGACATGGCGAACTACACACCGGTCACCGTCGATGAGGTGACCGACCACCTAACAACGCCGCCGTGGATCTACACGCGCTGTGTCCCGAAGTTCGACGCGTGGGATAACCCCATCGAGTACCGCCTGAACGAAAACCTGCTCGGGTTCCACGTAGCCGCGATCCGAAGTCTCGGCTCGGACGCCACCGCCGAAGGCGACATCTACGACGTGGGAATATTCCCCGCCGACGAACGCCACCGCGACATCGTCTGGGCCGACGGCTTTATGGCACGAGAGCCGGACCAAAGCGGTCTGGAAATCTTCCTCGATAGCTTTGAGAGCGGCGCTCTCTGGGGCTACTGGAGCTGTGGCCCGGGTTACTAGGCCGGAATCACAGTAGGTTTGGCCGGCTACCGTCTTCCCGGCTTCAACTTTCGAGCGCGGATTTCCGGGAGGGCGTCCTGGTTTGGGTCCCACTCCCACTGCCAAACGACGATGCACGCTCCAGACGTAGCACACGCCGCGGCGGGCTGGGACAGGCCAGAGGGGACCGGCTCATTGACCTGAAGAGGTGGCGAAAGCGGCCAGAGATCCGGGGAGAAGTGCCGTGCTCGAATCGCCCAATTCGAGTCCTCAAGCTGGATCGGATCGAGTCCCTCCCAGACAATCAGGAAGCGACCGGAGCTCGCCGCCGCGGTCGAGCCACCCGAAGCGAAAACCGGCGGTAGCTCCTCGACAGGTTCGAACGGAACGACTCGGACGGGATCACCGGCGAGATTGCCGTTTCCATCGACCTCGCGAGCGAAGATGCCGCGCTCGGCGCCCATTCTGCCGGTCCAGATCACAGTGTATCCGCCGCCACCGCTGCGACTCGCATCGGTACAGCCCTGCTGGCCTTCGGCAGAGTTGAGAACGATGTCGCCCGAGAGCGGCTCGCCGTTTCGGAGGAATGCTCGAGCCTGGGCGCCTGCGGCGAGTTGGCCCCCCAGATTCGTGCTCCAACAGACCAGGAAACTGCCATCGCGTTGCATCGCCACTCGTGCGAGTCGGGCATCCCCCTCCGCATGGACCTGGAAGTTCGACCCGAGAGGAGCGCCGTTACGGTCGAACCGCCGCGCCACCACGGAAGCGGGATCGGGCGACCAGACCACAACGAAACCGCCGCGATCGTCCATGTCGACGACGGGCATCTGCTCCTGGGCACCGGGAGGGAGTTCGATCGTCGAGCTGACAACGAACGGCGGGCCTTGCAGATTTCCAAAGCGATCGAATCGACGGGCGAGCACTCTGAGCCTGGCGCTCCCCTGGCCTTCGGCGACGTTTGCCGCCCAGACTGCGACGAACTGACCCCGATCGTTGGAGGCGATCTGCAACCAGGCGGCAAACTGGTTCGCGTCTTCGCTCAGCAGAAAGGCCGGACCACGCGAATCTCCCCGCGCCGAATACACACGCGCATAGGCGGCGCGCACGACCCATCCCACCGCGAAATCTCCGTTCGCCGAGATCGCGACCTCAGGCGAACTGCCAGTCGGGCTGACCACGAACTCGGGTTCCAGCGTGGGCGCGGCGGCCACCGCCGACGAAGCCCAGGCGCCAGCTAGTACCAGCGCCCCTACCCGCAGCCTGCAGGCTCTCATCACGTTTGCCATCGTGTCACCGATCCGATCGAGGGGACCGCCAGCGTCATTTTGGACCCTTAGAGCGGCGGAAAAGTACCTCCTTCGAGCTCGCAGGAGGCCTAAACAGGTGAAGTGTGAGGCTTGGCAGCCAGCAAATCAGACGACGGCGGACTCGCTATCTTCCTCGAGGCAGGGAGATCGCTGATCTCTGACGCTTCTGGAAGTGGTGGCCTGGGTTCTGGCCTGAGTTCCAACCCTTGGCGGAGTCGCCGGCTTGCAGGTGTAGGCTTCATTGAGCCATGCCCTTCCTATGGCCCCTGGCCGCGACTCTTTCGGCAACTCTGGCTGCGACTTCGATCTCATCCTGGGGCATCCGGGTAGAGGTTTCAGCGCTTCCTCGCGAATACGACCGAAGAGGGAGCACGGCGGAAGATCTTGAAAGATCGGCGCACTTTCTGGGATGTTATCGACTCGAACTTTCCGAACCATTAAAGACCTCCGGTTCGTTGACGCTCGACGTTTCGCTGACTCGATCACCCGGTGAAGCCCCAGGAGTCTTCGCCTCGTTTTTCGACCCAGAGTCCCCGCTACAAGGCACCTGGCAGACTCCCGATGGCGAGGTGGCGAACTTTGCCTGGGCGACTGGCTTCGGTGGCCTTGCGGTGACGATGAGAAGAGCCGGCTCAGAGTACTTGGCGACCGGGGTTCGAGAGAGCGATGTGGTGAGTAGCCAACCGCGACCCTCATACCCAATCAACGTCAAACGTATTCGTTGTTCGAAAGCGCTAAGGGAGTCGCACGCAAGCCGGAGCCGGGAACGAAAGGTCGCGATCTGGGCTATGCACTCGAACCTAGAAGCGCGACGGCGTGACCGGGAGAAAAACGGCGACGTTCCGACGTCCGAGCTCATGAAGGCGCAGCGCGAACTTCTAATCGGCGCAACACTCCTAACCTCGAACGAGATCGAACGGATCGCTGAGGAAGTCGAGAGCAACAACTGGCCCGAACGGAGTGTGTGCCTCCCAAGCCACCATCGCGCATTCCGGGCCATCCCGCTACAGCTGGAATTGCCGCCAGAAGTCCGAATCGGAGCCCCTTCCGGCGATGGGTGTGTCTCGGAACACCGCTACTTCAAGGTTACCGTGGACCCGACCGGGAGAGTGAGAGAAGCTCGGATTTCTGGTATGGAACGCCGTTTGAATCGTGAGGCGATCTCGCGCGAGGTTTTGGTCGAGGTGGATCGCGCCCTACATCGATCGAGGTGGTATCCGGCGTTGTGGTGCGGGCGACCGACCGAACGAACGATTTTCGTTACGTTGGTCCGTCGAACTCCCTGCGCAGCGAAATAGGTCAGCGGTGCGCTCAACGCAACGCGCCCCGCACGCAGAGCTCCGTTTCCTCGAACAGGTGGGTGCGGAGCGAGCCAGGGCGGTACCGCGGGCGAGCGGTTTGGGCTCGAGCTTTGGGCGGCCCCTAGACTCGCCTACGCCGCCCTCAGGGCAAGCTCGAGCGCCTGCAGGTTGCGCCGGAACTCGAGCAGCGGGACGAGGTCTAGCAGGTTTGAAGAGGCGCCTTCTTGGCGTACCGGACCAGCGTCCGTGACCGCGCGGCAGGTTTAGGGCAACCTGCCTGACACCGAAACGTCAGACCCCCGCGAGCGACCGATGAAACGGTGACGGGCGGGAGCCCAGCGCCTGCTCGGCGCCGCGTGCTGTTGCGCGCGGATGATGGCTGAATCAGCGGTCGGGAAGCCCTTCCGGCTTGCGCAAAAGTTAACCCAGAGTTAACCTTTGTGCGTGGCGCGAACACCCCAGGCCAAGCGATCGCCCAACTGGGACAGCCTCTTCGCCGTGGCGCAAGGGCAGGATGGCTATTTCACGACGACACAGGCCGCGCAGTCGGGGTACTCCCGCCCCCTCTTGCACAAGCACTAGCGAGCGGGTCGCAAACAGTACCGAGAAGGTATAGGCGACCAGCGCGGCATCGAAGTGCGCCAGGTTGCGCGAGCCGGCGACGATCAACGCGCCGAGCGCTGCGGTCGCGCCGATGCCCCAGGCAATGGGTCCGGCAGTATCACCCCTCGTCGCGTCGCGGATCACGGTGTCGAACCGACCTCCTCTCGCCAGGTCGATGCTATCCCGTCGAGGCCGGGATGGACACCCTAGCGAGCGTCTTCCTCGCTCAGGCGGCGTTCGTCTCGTGCATCCTGCGCAGGCGGCGATCGAAGCTGCGGCCGAAAACACTCTTCATGACGGCGAGCTTCGCGCTCTGCCAGCGATAGCGTTTCGGCGAGAGGGATCGGCACTCCTCGGGCAGCATGACGAGCGAGACATGGATGTTCGGTGCGCAGCCGATCGGCAGACCCGCCTCCATCGTCGCCTCGTAGAGACGCCGAAAGACGGGCACGAGCTCCTCGGTCTTCGGTGGATCGGCATCCTCGAGGTCAGTGCCCACGAGCGGCCGGAAGACGCAGACGGTCGGGATCGCTCCCACCGAGGTGATCCAGTCGATCGCCGCGATGGAAGACTCCGGCGGCTCGAGCCCGGCGATGATCTCGCCGTTGGTGACCCATGGCTCGCCCTTCGGGCCGCGGCGGGCGAGCGTCGCGCAATAGCGCGTCGCCTCGAGGTAGTAGTCGAGACCGTACTCGGCATGCTTGCCCGGGCAGATCTCCTCGAACAGTTTGCGATCGAAGATCTCGAAGCAGAATGAGACGCGGTTGACGCCGATCTCGCGGAGGCGGTCGTAACGCTTGAGGTCCCGGTGTGGCGGCGTCTGGACGCCGACCAACAGGCCGAGCTCCTTTTTGATGCGCAGGATGTACGGTTCGAGGATGTCGAGGTAGGTGTCGCCGTCGTAGTGGCCGGTGTTGAAGTCGACGTAGGTGATGCCGCTCTCCCGTCGCGCGGCGCGGATCACCGCCATCACCTCGTCGACCGACTTCTCGTCGGCGTCATCGACTCCCAGGTTGAGGCCGACCGAACAGAACTTGCAGTTCACCTTGGTCGGCTTCTGGGTCCAGTACTCGCAGACTTTCGCCTGGTAGATGCCGAGGTAGGTACCCTGGAGTGTTCCGATGCGGGTCATCGGCTTGCCGTTCGCGAGCGCGGCATCGTACCAACCGGGCCGTGGCGAGAGCGTGACGTCGGCGACCGATGCACCGCCGTGCCGAAGCCGGTAGCGACCGCTCTCACGATGGAGCGTGTAGGAAGAACGCTGCGCGAAGCTTTCGGAGACCGGCACATTGGTCCACAACCCGCCCGGCAGGATGAGCTCGAGGCCGCTTCCGAGCCCGGCTCGCGTGCGCAGGATCTGCCGGCCGCCGTCCTCCTCGATGAAGCAGGAGTCGTCCATGCGCAGGCCCTTGCAGTAGAGATCGAGCTTGAGCAGGGCGGGGTTCGTGCGGAGCTCGGCGAGGTTGACGAGTTCGGAAGTCATCGAGGCCTCCAGGGTCTGCGATCGAATGCGCTGTAGGCAGATGCGCGCCAGGCGGGTGGGAAAGGTCCCGTCAGCGCTTGAAGAGGACTGCGTAGGGTCTCCGAGGCGAGCTGGAGCGTTCCTTCGAGCTCGGCGAGCGTCGATTCGCCACGCCGCTTGAGCGCCTCGAGCAGCGCGCGCTGGCTCGCGCCGATCCCCGGGGAGGCGATTGTCCCCTCGGTCATCGCGAGTCCCGGCACGCGTCGAAGTCCTTCACGGCGGTGATTCTGCGGTTGACTTTCCCAATTGTCAAGGTTAACTTCATGGCAATAGGTAAAACGACTGTCGGTGCCTGCGCCGATGGGACGTTGAGCTGCGCCGGACGCTATGGAGGCAACGACGATGTACGGAGCGATCCTCTTCCTTCACATTCTGGCTGCGACGGTGTGGACCGGCGGCCATCTGGTCCTGGCGATTGCAATCCTTCCGCGCGTGCTGCGCGAGCGCTCGCCGGACAAACTGCTCGAGTTCGAGTCGGCCTACGAGCGCGTCGGTATCCCGGCGTTGGTCGTGCAGGTCGCGACCGGCCTCTGGCTCGCGCACCGGATGGTCCCCGAGCTCGGCCGCTGGCTCGCTTTCGACGATCCAGTCGGGCGCGCAGTCACGCTGAGGCCGCGAGATCGGAGTTTTCGCGCGTGCGGACGTCTTCGCTCCGAAGCCGGCGCTGGATGACCTGGACGGAGACCTTGACATGGAGCCAATTCTCATGAAAGATAGTAAGTAATTACTTACTCATGAGGCGACAGATGAAGAGCCGACCCAGGAACCTCCCAGCCGATCAGCGCCGAGCCGCCACCGTCGAGGCGGTGATCGCGCTCGCCGCCGAGCACAATCCCGGCGACATCACGACAGCGGCGATCGCCGGGCAGATGAACCTGACGCAGGGTGCGCTGTTTCGGCACTTCGCGAGCAAAGAGGCGGTGTGGGAGGCGGTCATGGAGTGGGTCGCCGAGCGTCTGCTGGCACGCATCGATCGGGCGACCCGGGGCGTCGCCTCGCCGCTCGCTGCCCTCGAGGCGGTGTTTCTGGCCCACGTCGAGTTCGTTGCTCTCTATCCCGGCGTGCCGCGGATGCTGTTCGGTGAGCTGCAGCGGGCCGAGGACACCGCGGCCAAGCGCAAGGTCCGGCAACTGCTCGCGCAGTACGGCGAGCGACTGGCCGGGCTGGTCGAGGCCGGCAAGGCTGCGGGCGAGCTCACCGCGGAGGTCGGCACCGACGCTGCGGTCGCCCACTTCATCGGCACCGTCCAGGGCCTGGTGATGCAGTCGCTGCTGGCCGGAGACCCCGAACTCATGCGCTCCGGTGCTCCGAACGCCTTCGCGATCTATCGCCGCGGAATTGCGGGCGCGCGATGAGCCGCTTCGGGATCAGCGGTCGCTCTCTCGCTCTGATCGCGGTGCTGGTGCCGCTCGCCGCGCTCTTCGTCTGGGTCGCCCTGCGCTCCGGTCCGCTGGCGCCGGTGCCGGTGACGGTGGTCAGGGTAGAAAGCCGATCGATCGCTCCGGCTCTGTTCGGCATCGGCACGGTCGAAGCCCGCTACACCCACCGGATCGGCCCGACCGTGGCCGGTCGTGTGCTGCGCGTCGATGTCCAGGTGGGCGATCGGGTCGAGGCCGGTCAGTCAATCGGCGAGATGGATTCCGTCGACGTCGACCAGCGCCTCGCGGCGCAGGAGGCGGCGATCCGGCGCGCGCAGGCCGAGGTGCAGGCCGCGGACGCGACGATCCTCGACGCCGCGGCGCGCCGAACCTTCGCCCAGGCCGAGGAGCGGCGCTACGAGCAGCTGGCAGCCGAAGAGGTGGTCAGTCAGGAAGCGGTGGAAGCGCGCCGCCAGGAGAGCCAGATGTCCGCCGCCGGCGGCGCCGGCGCCAGCGCGAATCTCGAAGCGGCCCGGCAGGAGCTGGCGGGCGCCCGCGCCGAGCGCGAGGGGCTGGTTCGCCAACGCGCCCATCTCTCGCTCGTCTCCCCGGTCGAGGGTCTGGTCGTGGCGCGCAACGTCGATCCCGGGACCACTGCCGTCGCCGGGCAGGCGGTTGTCGAACTGATCGCTCCCGACAGCCTCTGGATCCAGACGCGCTTCGAACAGCTCCTGTCCTCCGGCTTGGGTGCCGGTCTGCCGGTGCGCATCGTCTTGCGCTCGCGGAGCTCGCAGGAGTTGCCCGGGACAGTGCTGCGCCTCGAACCGCTGGCCGATGCGGTGACCGAGGAGAGCCTGGCCAAGGTCGTCTTCGATACCCTTCCCGATCCCCTGCCTGCGATCGGCGAGCTCGCCGAGGTCACCGTGGCGCTGCCCCCGCTGCCGGCGGCCCCGGTGGTGCCCAACGCCAGTGTGCAGCGCCTCGGCGACCGCACCGGAGTCTGGGTGATCGAGCAGGGCGACCTCCGCTTCGCTCCGGTCCGGATCGGCGAGTCCGACCTCGAGGGACAGGTGCAGATCCTCGAGGGGCTCGAAATCGGCGCCGAAGTCGTGGTCTACAGCCAGCGCGCGCTCGGCGTCCGCAGCCGCGTCAAGGTCGTCGAACGACTGCCCGGCGTGGCGCCGTGATCTCGCTCGCGGGGCGCGACATCCTGCACGCCTGGGGCCGGTTCGTCTTCACCGGCCTGGGCCTCGGACTGCTCATCGGCGTGACGCTGACCATGGCCGGCGTCTATCGCGGCATGGTGGACGACGCCAAGGTGCTGCTCGACAACAGCCGCGCCGACCTCTGGGTTGTGCAGCAGGACACCCTCGGCCCCTACGCCGAAGCCTCCAGCCTGCCGGACGATCTCTACCGCGGCATCCTCGGCATGCCGGGAGTCGCCCGGGCCGCCAACGTCACCTACCTCACGATGCAGGTGCGCCGGGGCGACCGCGACGTGCGCGCCATGGTCGTCGGCATCGTGCCCGGAGGTCCCGGCGAGCCCGGCCAACCGGGCTACCTGATCGCCGGGCGCCAGATCACGCGCAGTCACTACGAAGCCGTCGCCGATGCCGCCGCGGGCCTGAAGCTCGGCGATCGCATCCGGATCCGCCGCAACGACTACCGCGTCGTCGGGCTGACCCGGCGCATGGTCTCGTCGAGCGGCGACCCGATGGTCTTCATCCCGCTCCAGGACGCACAGGAAGCCCAGTTCCTCAAGGACAACGACGCCATCGTTCAACAGCGCCGGCGGACCGCCGCCAATCCGGCCTTCAATCGCCCCGGCGTACCCGACCTGCTGGACGCGGTGATCACCTCGCAGACCACCAACTCGTCGGTCAACGCCGTACTGGTCCAGCTGCGCCCGAGCGCCAGCCCCGACGAGGTCGCGGCGACGATCCGGCGCTGGAAGCGCCTGCAGGTCTATACCCGCGTCCAGATGGAAGCGATCCTGGTCGGCAAGCTGATCGCCACGTCGGCCCGGCAGATCGGCATGTTCCTGGTCATCCTCGCCATCGTCAGCGCGGCCATCGTCGCCTTCATCATCTATACCCTGACGCTGGGCAAGATCCGCGAGATCGCGGTGCTCAAGCTCATCGGCACCCGCAACCGCACCATCGCCGGCATGATCCTGCAGCAGGCGCTGGCGCTGGGAGCGATCGGCTTCGTCGTGGGCAAGATCGCCGCCACGCTGTGGGCGCCGTTCTTTCCGAAATACGTCCTGCTGGTGCCGGGCGATGCCGCGCGCGGCTTCGTCGCGGTGATGGTGATCTGCGTGCTGGCGAGCGGGCTGGCGATCCGCGCGGCGCTCGCGGTCGATCCGGCGGAGGCGATCGGTGGCTGACCCGCAGGGCATGGGCATCCGTATCGAAGCTCTGCACAAGCGCTACGGCGAGGGAGAGACTGCCGTGGACGCGCTCAGGGGGGTCGACCTGCAGGTGGCCCCGGGCGAGGTCGTCGGTCTCATCGGGCCCTCCGGCTCGGGCAAGAGCACCCTGCTCAAGTGCCTCGGCGCGGTGATCGAGCCCACCTCCGGCCGCATGACCCTCGGCGACCAGGTGATCTACGACAACGGCTGGAAGATCCGCGACCTGCGCGCGCTGCGGCGCGACAAGATCGGTTTCGTCTTTCAGGCGCCCTACCTGATTCCGTTCCTCGACGCGACCGACAACGTGGCGCTCCTGCCGATGCTCGCCGGACGGTCGAACGCCGAATCGCGCGCGCGCGCGCTCGAGGTCCTGACGGCGCTCGATGTCGGCCACCGGGCACGGGCGATGCCGGCAGAGCTCTCCGGTGGCGAGCAGCAGCGGGTCTCGATCGCCCGCGCCCTGGTCAACCGCCCGCCGGTGATTCTCGCCGATGAGCCTACGGCACCGCTCGATAGCGAGCGGGCGCTCGCCGTCATCCAGATCCTCGAGCGTATGGCCCGCCAGTACCAGACCGCGATCATCGTCGTCACCCACGACGAGAAGATCATCCCGACCTTCGAGCGCATCTACCAGATCCGCGACGGTCGCACCCTGGAGACCGCCGGCGAGGGCCGCGACGCCGGTGGATCTGCGGAGGCGCCGGCGCCAAAGGCTGCGGATTGAATTGGGAACCGCTCGAGGAGGAGACGACATGACGGCAGAAGGAACACGACGCAGTCCGTGGATCTGGGCGATCTCGCTCGTCGCGATCGGCCTTGGCCTGCTGACCATCCGGGCGGGCGGTACCGTGCTGTTTGGCAACGACGCCGCACGATCGGCCGCGGGCCACTACGTGCCGTTCGTACTCTGGTTCAATTTTCTCGCCGGCTTCGCCTATGTCATCGCTGGAGTGGGGCTGTGGCTCGAGCGGCGCTGGGCCGCCTGGCTGGCGGTCGTGGTCGCCGCGGCGACGGCCCTCGTGTTCGCCGCCTTCGGCGTGCACGTGCTCGCCGGCGGGGCCTACGAATTGCGCACGGTGGTGGCCATGAGCTTGCGGACGCTGGTCTGGACCGCGATCGCTGTGGTCGCTCTGCTCGCCCGGCGTCGGCTGATGGTGCGAAAGTCCTGATCCCATGCTGGTCCACGAGGAGATTTCAACGATGGGCAAAAAGATCGAAGCTCCCAGGGCTTTCCGGGCTCTCAACGGCTCCGGGTATCTGTTCCTTGCGCTGCTGGTCGCCGGTACCGTCGCCGCCAGCGCCCAGTCGCATGAACACCCGGCGGCGGCTCCTCCCGCCGCTCTCCCCGCCGCGCCGGCGACAGCGCCCGCGGGGCCGATCCAGCAGCTGTCGCCGGAGCTGCGCGGGCTGTTCCGTGAAGAGATGGTGGCGCTCCAGGGCGCGATGCTCGAGCTCGTACCGGCCATCGCCTCCGGGGACGCGGATGCGACTGCGCGCCTCGCCGAACGCATGCGCGCCGGCTACGTGCTGGCGCAGAGGCTCACCGACGCCCAACGGGAGGAGCTCGAACGAATGCTTCCCGAGGCGTTTCTGGAGCGCGATGGCGAGTTCCACGAGCTCGCCGGCGGCCTTGCGGAGGCCGCTCGCGAACACCGGGCGCCTCTCGTGCCGTTTTACTTCTACAAGCTGACGGAAAGTTGCGTCGGTTGCCATGCGCGCTACGCAGCCCACCGTTTCCCGGGCTACGCGAAGCCGCCCGAGGCGAAGCCCGCGCATTCGCACTGAGTGGTGAAACGCCCCCAGGCACAGCCAGACAGCCTGCCGAGCAGCTGCGCCTGAAGATGGTTCTGTATGGAGAGCTCGCCGGTCTTGATCTTCGCGGGTCGCCTGCCGAGCGGCCCGACGATGAGGGCTGCCGATGAGGTGCCTGCCGATGAGGAGGCAGCCACTTTCACGGCGGCGGCCCGGGCGCTTCAGCGGTGTCCGGCGTGCGGCGAGGAGGCCTCAGGAGTCGGGTGAGCGC
>JAGPDF010000052.1 GCA_018057705.1 Thermoanaerobaculia bacterium
ATTGGTAGGCCCTGAGGGAATCGAACCCCCGACCATCTGGTTAAAAGCCAGTTGCTCTACCGACTGAGCTAAGGGCCCTCCGGTCGAGGCATTCTATCGGACAGCGAGGGCCTTGTCGAAATCCGCTCGCGCGACGAGCCGCCGCGCGAGTCGGCAGGCCGCCCTCAGGCGCCGCGCTGCTCGAGGACCCGGGCGAGGCGCCCCGAGGTCCAGCGCTCGAGGAGAGCCGACGACTGCAGGATCGTCTCCTCGCGCCGCGGTCCGGTCGAGATGAGCGCCGCCTCGGCGCCGATCTCCTCCTCCAGGAAAGCGATGTAGTCGCGCGCCGCCTGCGGGAGCTTGCCGTAGTCGAGGATGCCGACCGTATTCGTCCGCCAGCCGGGAAGTGTCTTGTAGACCGGCTCGGCGCGCTCCAGATGGTCGAGGCGTGACGGCAGCTCGCGCGTCACCACGCCGTGAATGCGGTATCCCACGCAGACCGGGATCTCTGCCAGCTCGTCGAGCACGTCGAGCTTCGTCAGCGCGACGAGCTTCGCGCCGTTCAGGCGCTGCGCGTAGCGCACCGCGACGGTGTCGAACCAGCCGCAGCGGCGCGGCCGGCCGGTGACCGTGCCGAACTCGTTGCCGCGCTTGCGCAGGTACTCGCCCTGGTCGTCGAGGAGCTCGCCCGGGAAAGGGCCGCCGCCGACGCGCGTCGTATAGGCCTTGACGATACCCAGGACGCCGTCGAAGGCCGTCGGGGGAACCCCCGTTCCGGTCGCGGCGCCACCCGCCGTCGGGCTCGAGCTGGTCACGAACGGATAGGTGCCGTGGTCGACGTCGAGCAGAGAACCCTGCGCGCCTTCGAACAGCAGGCTCTTGCCCTCCCCGAGCCAGCGATGCAGCAGATGCTCGGTGTCGCACAGGTAGGGCTCGAGGCGCTTCGCCCAGCCGCGGCAGTCGTCCTCGACGCGCTGCGGGCGGGCGAGCGCGGCGCCGTCGCCGGACGACCCCGGTGATCGCAGCGATCGCAGCTCGGGCTCGATGCGCGCCAGCTGCAGGCGCAGACGGTCCGCGACCCCTCCGGCCGCGAGCTCGCCCAGGCGCACGCCGGTGCGCGCCACCTTCATCTCATAGGCCGGGCCGATGCCACGCCCCGTCGTTCCGACCTTGCCCTCGCCCAGCGCCTGCTCGCGCGCCTGGTCGAGGATCGCGTGATGCGGCAGCAGCGCCTGGGCGCGATTCGACAGGAAGAGCCGGCCGCGCGTGTCGACGCCCGCCGCATGCAGCTGCTCGAGCTCCTCGAAGAAGGCCTCCGGCGAGACCACCATGCCGTTGCCCATGACGCATTGCATGCCTTCGTGCAGGATTCCCGACGGGATGAGCCGCAGCGCGAAGTGGCGATCGCCGAACTTCACCGTGTGCCCGGCGTTGTGCCCGCCCTGGTAGCGCACCACGGCGTCGAAGGCCGGGCAGAGAAGATCGACGATCTTCCCCTTGCCTTCATCTCCCCACTGCATACCGACCACGACGACATTGGCCATACCGCTGCTTCTCCCTGGGACCGTGGCTGCAGCGCCACGCTTCGCTTCCGGTTGACTGCCGGCTGGCTGCCGATTGGCTGCCGGCTGCTGCTCCGCCGAGCGGCCGAATGCTAGCATGCGGCCGAGCGCAGGCCGGCTCTGGAACTGCCGCAAGAGCCCTTTCGAAGGAGCGCCCCGTGAGCTCGACAGCCCGCCTGAGAGTCGCCGTCTCGTCCGCCCTCTGCCTCTGCCTCTCCGCCGCCGTTTTCGCGGAAACGCCCGCCGACATGGTCGTCCGCAACGCGAAGATCTGGACCGGCGTCGCCCTTGCGGCGGAGCGCGCCGCTCCAGCAGCCGAGCCCACGGCCCTCGCCGTGCGCGGCGAACGCCTCGTCGCGGTGGGCACCGAAGCCGAGATCGCGCCGCTTGTCGGCCCGGGGACGCGGGTCGTCGACGCCGGCGGCAAGCGGCTGCTCCCCGGCTTCATCGACAGCCACACCCACTTCTTCTCCGGCGGCGAGAGCCTTCTCGGCGCCGACCTCCGGCTCACGGCGAGCCGCGAGGAGTTCGTCACCCGGTTCGCGGAGTACGCCGGGAAGATCCCCGCCGGACGCTGGATCACGAACGTCATCTGGGATCACGAGCGCTGGCCGGGAGCCCCGCTGCCGACGCGCGAGTGGATCGATGCCGCGGCCGGCGACCATCCCGTCTTCATCCCCCGGCTCGACGGCCACATGGCGCTCGCCAACTCGCGGGCGCTCGCCGCGGCCGGCATCACGCGCGCGACCCAAGACCCCGAGGGCGGGTCGATCGTGCGCGATCCGGCCACCGGCGAGCCGACCGGCGTCCTCAAGGAAGACTCCGCGATGGACCTCGTCTTCAAGGTCATCCCGCCGCCGTCGCCCGCCGAGCTCGCCGACGCCCTGGACGCGGCCATGGCCGAGGCGGCGCGCCTAGGGGTCACCTCGGTCGTCGACTTCGGCAACTGGCCGGAGTGGCCGCTCCTTGCGGAGTGGCCGGTCTACAAGCAGGCGCGTGCCGCGGGGAAGCTCACCGTGCGGGTCTCCTTCCGCACCCCGATCTCGCTCTGGGAGAAGCAGCGCGAGCTCGTCGCGGCGGAAGGGCGCGGCGACGAGTGGCTCGCGCTCGGCGGTTTCAAGGGCTACGCCGACGGCTCGCTGGGCTCCTCCACCGCGATCTTCTTCGAGCCGTATGCGGACGCGCCCGAGACCTCGGGGCTCTTCGCCAGCGACATGTTCCCCGAGGGCGAGCTCGAACGGCGCATCACGGCGGCCGACGCGGCCGGCTTCCAGACCTCCATCCACGCCATCGGCGAGCGCGGCAACGCCGTCATCCTGGATATCTACGAACGTGTCGCGAAGGCCAACGGTCCGCGCGACCGCCGGCTGCGTATCGAGCACGCGCAGCATCTCCGGCAGTCCGAGGTCGAACGCTTCGCCCGTCTCGGAGTCGTGGCCTCGATGCAGCCGCTCCATGCCGCCGACGACGGCCGCTGGGCCGACAAGCGCCTCGGCGCACGCTCGCGCGACTCCTACCTCTTCCGCTCGCTGCTCGACGCCGGCGCGCACCTCGCCTTCGGCACCGACTGGCCGATCGCTCCGCTCGACCCGATGGCTGGTGTCGCCGCCGCGGTGACCCGCCGGACCCTCGACGGCAAGAACCCGGGCGGCTGGCACCCGGAGCAGAAAATCTCGGTGGCCGAGGCTTTGGCCGCCTACACCTCCGGCTCCGCCCGGGCCGCCTTCGCCGAGAACGACAAGGGCACCCTGGCGCCCGGCAAGCTCGCCGACTTCGTGCTCCTGTCGGACGATCCGCTGGCCATCGCTCCCGAGAAGCTCGAAACCGTCCGGACGGTGCTCACCGTCGTCGGCGGCCGGATCGTCTTCGACCTCGCGGCAGCGCGGTGACGGGTTAAGCTAGCGCCACTCACGACATTGGAGGAGTTGGCATGTTCCTGAAGATTCCCGCGCTCATCCTGAAGCAGCTCTATACCTTCGGCAGCCTCGCCAACACCGCCGAAGGCGTCCGGCTGACCCTCAAGAACCGGCTGAGCGACGCCTCGGTCACGCGCATCGCGAGCGTCACGATCGACGGCAAGGAGGCCCCGCATTCGGGCATCGAAATCGACCTCGGCGACGACGAGCGGCTGCGCGCCGCGGCGATCTCGAAGGCAGCAGCGCTCGATTTTCCGCTCAAGAAGACCGTCGTCCTGCACCTCGTCGGATTCGGCCCGCTCGCCAATGGGAACCATGAGATCGTCGTGAAGTTCGACGCCACGCCGTTCGGCGAGCTCGACCTCAAGGTCACCGACGCCATCGCCGAAGAGACCCCCAAGCGCGTCCAGATCCCCTACGACAAGGAGGACGACCACAATCAGCGCATGGCGGAGGTGCGGCAGGGCTTCGTCGGCGACTACAGCGGCAAGAAGCTCGAGCACGTCAACCGCTATTCCTTCGATCCGGCGGTGACGCGCGGCAACATCGAGAACTTCGTCGGCGTCGCCCAGATCCCGATCGGCCTCGCGGGTCCCCTGCGAGTCAACGGCGAGCACGCGCAGGGCGAGTTCCTGATCCCGCTGGCGACCACCGAAGGGACACTCGTCGCCTCCTACAGCCGCGGCATGAAGGTCCTGAACCAGGCCGGCGGGGTCAAGGCCACCGTGGTGCAGGACGCCATGCAGCGCGCCCCGGTCTTCGTCTTCGACGACGCCCGCGACGCGCGCGACTTCGCGCAGTGGATCGACCACAACCTGATCGCCATTCGCGAGCACGCCGAATCGACCTCCTCGGTCGCGAAGCTCCTGAACATCGAGAGCTTCCTGGCCTCGAAGTTCACCTACCTGCGTTTCAACTACTCGACCGGCGACGCCGCGGGCCAGAACATGGTCGGCCGTGCCACCTTCGCCGCCTGCTCCTGGATTCTCGAACAGCCGTTCCTCAAGGAACGCTGCCGGAAGTTCTACCTCGAGTCGAACCTCGCCACCGACAAGAAGGCTTCGCACGTCAACGTCATGCGGACGCGCGGCAAGCGCGTCACGGCCGAGGCGACGATTCCGCGCGAAGTGCTGATCCAGAACATGCGGGTCGAGCCCGAGCAGCTCCACTACCACTCGCAGGTCGCCAACGTCGGCGCCTTCCTTTCCGGCGCCAACAACAACGGCGCCCACTCGCCCAACGGCATCACCGCGATGTTCATCGCCACCGGCCAGGATGTCGCGAACGTCTCCGAGTCCTCGGCCGGCATCGCCTACACCGAGATCACCCCCGAGGGCGCGCTCTACATCTCGATCACGATTCCGTCGCTGATCGTCGCCACCCACGGCGGCGGCACCGGGCTCTCGACCCAGCGTGAATGCCTCGAGATCCTCGGCTGCACCGGCCGGGGCAAAGTGCGCAAGTTCGCCGAGATCGTGGCCGGCGTGGTGCTCGCCGGCGAGATCTCGCTCGCCTCCGCGATCTCCTCGCTCGACTGGGTCTCTTCCCACGAGAAGTACGGACGCAACCGTTGACCGCGAAGACTCGCCCGCAGGGGAACTCTCCGGCCCGATGAGCGGCGAGCGGGTCGGCGACTTTCCGCTGCTGGTCGAGACCCCGCCGCCAGGTCTCGTCGGGAGGTATTTCGGCACACAGAAGCACGTCCTCGGCCTGATCGGTGGCGGCATCACCGCCTGGGTGCGGAGCCGCACCCCGCCGTACCCGCGCGGCTACGGCCTGGCGCGCTTCGCCGCCTTCTGCGCGCGCCCCTTCCTCGACAAGAATCTCCTCGCGCTGCCGTTCCCGGTGCAGCTGCGCAAGCGCCTCGAGATCCTCGGGCCCACCTACATCAAGCTCGGGCAGGTGCTCTCGCTGCGCGAGGACATCCTGCCGGCCCAGATCACCGACGAGCTCAAGAACCTCCTCGACCGCCTGCCGGCGGTGCCGCTCGACCGCCTGAAGGAGATCATCGAGAAGGACCTGAAGCGCCCGGTGATCGCGATGTTCTCCTGGATCGATCCCAATCCGCTCGGCTCGGCCTCGATCGGACAGGTGCACAAGGCGAAGCTCCTCGACGGCCGCGTGGTCATCGTCAAGGTCGTCAAGCCGGGCAATCGCGAGCTCCTGAAGCGCGACACGATCCTGCTCAATCTCCTCGGCCGCTTCCTCCAGACCTTCCTCGAGCGGCTGCAACCGCGCAAGGTCTTCAAGGAGTTCTCCGAGTACACCCTGCGCGAGCTCGATCTCACCCGGGAGGCCGACAACGCCGAGACCTTCGCCGCCAACTTCCGCGACATGCCGGATGTCGTCTTCCCGAAGATCTTCCGCGAGTTCTCCGGCCGCGACGTTCTGTGCATGGAGTTCCTCGACGGCTACAAACCGACCGCGGCGGCGACGCAGGAGCTCGATCAGGAACAGCGCGCCCACCTGCTCGACCTCGGAGCCGCCTCGATCATCCGGATGCTCTACCGGGACGGCTTCTTCCATGCCGACCTCCACCCGGGGAACCTGATGATCCTGCCCGGACCCAAAGTCGGTTTCATCGACCTCGGCATGGTGGGCCGCTTCACCGAGGAGCTCAAGCGGTCGCTCATGTACTACTACTACTGCCTGGTCATGGGCGACTCCGAGAACGCGGCGCGCTATCTCTCGATGGTGGCGCAACCCGGCCGCCGCGGCGACGTCGTCGGCTTCAGGAAGGAGGTCGAGGAGATTTGCCGGCGCTGGGCGAAGACCTCGAACTTCAAGGAGTATCCGCTCGCCCACCTGATCCTGCGCTCGGTGGCGCAGGGGGCGCGCTACGACATGTACTTCCCCGTCGAAACGGTGTTGATGGTCAAGGCTCTGGTGACCTTCGAGGGTGTCGGCCAGATCCTGAACCCCGGTTTCGACGTGAAAGAGGTCTCGCAGAAGCACGTCAACGCGATCTTCCTCGAGCAGTTCTCGCCGTTCCGCCTGGCGAAAGAGGGCATGCGTGGCGCCCCCGAGCTCATCGAGGCGCTCTCGAAGGCCCCCATGCTCATCACCGAGGGCCTGCGCCTGCTCGAGTCGGCCCAGCACAAGCCACACGAGAATCCGTTCGCCGGCCTGAAGACGACCCTGCTCGCCGGCGCCTGCATCATCGCCGCGGCGATCCTCATCTCCTTCGGCCGCCCCTGGTACTACTACGCCCCCCTGCTGACTCTCGGCGGGCTGCTCGCCATCTGGCGCCGGCGCTAGGGCGCCGGCCAAGGTTGACTGACGGTCCCGCACTCAGATGTCCGGAACGCCGACACCGAGCGCGGAGAGGATCCAAAGAGCCGAAAGGGTGCCCATCCATTCCGAGTCTTGCAGCTGGATCCAGGTCCGTCCGGGACATCTCAATCTGTACAGACCGCAGGTCCCCGACCGATCGCTCAACGCCGCCGGCGCCAAGTCTCCAGGAAGGCCACACCAAGGACACCCAGTCCGAAACTCAGGAGCTTGTTCGCGATGAGTGGGGCGATCCAAGAGCCTCCCAATCGGATTGTCCGATCTGGCCACTCCATCGAGACCCTGTTGCCCATCAGCGACTCCTCCATGACGAGACGCGGTTTCATTTGCGATCTCGGGTCATCGGGCGTAAGCTCGAGGCGCAGCGCGGAGCACGCATCATCGCGCCAAAGTGCAGCGAAGCGCCCGCGTTCGAGACGCTTGGCGTAGATGCACAGCCCGGTACCGTCCCAGAGCAGCACTTTCGCCCCCTGCCGCATCCGATTGACGAAGAGGTAGAGAGCGGCCGACAGCGGCTCGTGCTGCAGCTCGCGGCTGACCAGCGACGTCAGGCCATCGAAGCCCTTGCGCAGATCGGCTGGCGCGCCGAGGGCAAAGACCGAAACCTGCCGCGTCGAGCCGATCACGCGAGAACGCGCACCAGGCGCACCACGCTCTCGAAGTCCAGGCCCTCGACGCGCACCGGGCCCACCGTCACCGCCATTGTCGAAGAGGTCGCAGGCGGCGCCGCTGGCGTCGCATCCGGCGCCAACTTGACGCGGCGCAGCCGCCGCTTCGGCGCGGTCCTAAGCCACAGCGCCAAAGTTCGTGTGCGCACGCCCAGCTCCGCGGCGATCCGTGCCACCGGCACCCCCAGCGCACGACGCCCTCGCGCCAGGGCCACGACCTCTTCTCGAAACTCCGCTGAAAATCGCGTCGCCGTCGGATGCTCGCGATTCTCGAACCGCCGAGTCCGCGCGCGCACATCCCCACTCGTCTTGCTCATCGTCAGCCTCCCTTTCTGGAGGCTGAGACTCCGGCTTTCTCGGGCCGCTAGCAACACGGGGTTGGGCAAGGAGTTACCGAATTCCGACCGGCGGTGAGAAGGCTAGGTTAGCCGACGCCTAGTTGGCTCGCGCTCGCAAGCGCGCCGCAAGCCGCAGGAGCATGACCCCGGCGATTCCCAGAATCCCCGCAGGAAATGGTACCTGCAGCAACGTTCCAAGAGTGGAGGTCGAAATGCTTGCGAATTCGCCTGCTCTTTCCACTTTGACCGTCGTACGGAAGAGTGCCCTCGAGGCGACGATCTTTGGACGAACCAACTGTGCCGCAGCACCAAGACTCTTCGGCGAGATGCTCGTTGTGTCGCGAACCGATCTGCGCCCACGACTATCGACCCGCTCGGATCGGTCGCCGCGCTCAATGTCCACCCGCAGGACGCCGTCGGCGACCTCCACGAGGCTGAACGCACCACCGCTCGTGGGGACATTGAAGCCATAGGCGAAGGTGCCATCCACTCGGTACGCCTGTATTCGGCCGTATGGGCAAAGCGCTAGCAGCACGACATCCGAGTCCCGGCTCCAAGCTTCACCGCAGAGCTCCGAGAGCGGCAACTCGCGGGAGTCCACCGTCCCATCTAGATTTGCCTCCCGTGGAAGGAGAGTCAGAGCGAAACCAGCCAAGAGAAGGAGCATCAAAAGTCCGCCGACGATGTAGCAGATGACGACCCCGACAACAGAGGCACCTGGACGTACTCTGCCTTCAAGAGCAGTCATGGGTTGCAGCCACACGAGTCGTCGGGACCTGGTCTCCTCCCATAGGGATCTTCGTCTGAGAAATCAAAGAGATCCTCGAGCCCATCCCAGGCGTCCCCGATCAGCTGACCCGCCCTCCGGACTGCCCCTGAAATAGGATCAAGCACGTTGTAGTCCCAGACTTTCGTCTGCGTCTCGGTAGAGAAGGCCCCGGCTCCCGGCGTTCCAAACTCTCCTCCCCAGTAGGTCTCTCCAGCGCCATCGACCCCAGGACCAGAGCGGGTCACGCCACCCGATGCCCAAGGCGTAGCTAGAGCCAGCCCCCCACCCTCGCCGCCATGGTCGGCGCCAGTTGGAGCGCCAGAAACTCCTACGGAGACGCCGTATCCCCTTCCCGCACCGAACGCCACGCCAGTGCCAGCAAAGGCGAAGACACTGCCCTCGGTATCGAGACCGACTCCAACGAATCCTGTTGCTCCCAATCCCGGACTTCCTCCCCATGCGCGGGTCCCGGACAACTCGCAGTAGAGAGTTGCCAAACCCGTCGGATCCGCACTGTTCAGCGGATTCGAGCCCGAGTACTCGAAGAGGTTCGCCGCACGCGCTCGAAAGGCGAGAGGGTCTTTCGAAAGCCAACGCCCCTCTCGAGCAGAATAGTCGCGTGCGCCGAACCGGACCGTTGAGTGCTGATCGTCAGCGAGCCCACCAGCGAAACCAAACGGCTGCCAGCCGGGACTTGTATCGGCTGCGACAATGCCCCACTCGTCAATATCGACATGTTGAACGACAGATCCAGTCGATGAGTTAACCACAAGCCTGGGACTCCCAAGGTGATCGTGAAGGACGCGATATACCTGTCCGCTTCGAATGATGAGGTCAGGGACATTCACCCGACTTGCGTAGACGAATCGAGAAACGACGCTGCCATCATTGCCAACCTCGGCAGCAGGAGCGAGCTGACCCTGCCAGATCAAGCGGCCAGCTGGCACACCCTGGACGCTCCTGGAGATCCGACGGTTCTTCCCATCGACCACGTAGACGACCTGAGTCCCATCGGGAAGGTCAACCCTCACAAGATTTCCGAAAGCATCGTACTGAAACGTAGTGACCTCAGCGCCATCAGTCTTCGTGAGCACCTCGCCGTTGGCGGTATAAGTGTACGCCGCGCCCGCGTAAGTGAGCATCCGATCCTGATCGTCGTAGGTGCCGGTTTCGGTGCCGCCGGGGGTGGTTTTCGACAGGCGGTTGCCGTTGAGGTCATAGTCGTAGTCGGCCTCGAGGATGCCGTCGATGGTGACGGTGTCGAGGCGGCCGGCGGGGTCGTAGCCGTACTCGTAAGTCTTCGTGACGCCCTGAATCATCTCGACCTTGGTCGTGATCCGACCCAGTCTGTCGCGCGTGTAGGTGGTTGTATAGATCGGAGTGCCCGAGACCGCGGCGCTCATCGTCGCGAGCTCACCGAACGCGGAGTAGGAGTAGTTCGTCATCACTACCCCAAGCGTCGTTCCGGTGAGGGATCCCGACTGCGGGTCGCGTGTCAGCGACATGTCGCCCGCCTGGATCACTAGGCCATCGTCGTCGTAGGCGTAGCTCACTGGATTCTCGCCGTTGACCGAGATCGACGAGATCCGGAGGTCGTTGTCGTAGGTGCGCTCGACCGACCCCTCGACTTCGCCCGACCAGGTCGCGGCGGTTACGAGCGGCCCGTCCATCGTGTACGAGAGCGTATTCCCTTCTGGCGTCTCCATCGAGGCGATATGCCCGGATACCGGATCGTAGGTGACCGTCGCAGCGCCGCGAGGTGAGGTGATCGAGGTCAGTCGCTGTGCGCTGTCGTAGCCGAGGGCGATCGTCTGTCCGTCCGGGCGCGTGATCATCGTCGGATTGCGGTCGAGGTTGTACTCGTACGTCGTTTCCGGCGGCCCCTGGCCGACCCCCGGCGGCGCATACTCCTCGGTCAGGTCGACCGGCGTGTACGAGAAACCATGGGCAGGCCTCCCCGGCGGCGTGAGCGAGGTGAGGTTTCCTTTGGGGTCCCAGGTGAATCCGACTGTTCGCCCGCCAGGAAGCGTCTGGCTCTGGACGCGGTTCGCGGCGTCGTAGGTGAAGGTTACCTCGCGCAGGAGCGGGTCAGTGATCGTGGAGACGCGGCCCAGCGGGTCGTATCCGAACTCGACTCTGCGCTGTTCCGCTCCAGCGCCGCGCACGATCGACTCCAGCCGACCGCGCGAGTCATAGGCGAAACTCGTTGGCAGGAGATTCGCCGCCTGGACTTCCGTCGGGCGCCCCAGATCGTCGATCACGGTCCGGCTCGCGCGCCCGAGCGGGCTCTCCCGCAGCCATTCATGCAGCGCCGCCTCGTAGGTCGCAGTATAGGTCCGCCCGTTGACCACGGTCGTCCGCTGTCGCGTCGCGAGGCTGAACGGATCCGGCGCGGTGACCGTAGCTTCCTCCGTCGTGTGGACCATCGACAGCAGCCCGCCGGGGGTCGAGAAGATCTGCTCGACCGGCCCGCCCGCCTGCGCTCCCCAGATCGGGTCGACTCCGCTCTGGCGCACGCTCACCGAGCCGTCGGAATGCACGGTACGCCGCCTGCCGTCGTTCCCGTCCACGGTGTAGGTCTGGATCGTCTGCCCCAGGTCGGCATGGACGGTATGCCAGCGTTTCCGACCGTTGCGCCAGCGCCAGACCGTGAACCGCAGGGTAGCC
Source organism: Thermoanaerobaculia bacterium (assembly GCA_018057705.1). Taxonomy (NCBI): domain Bacteria; kingdom Pseudomonadati; phylum Acidobacteriota; class Thermoanaerobaculia; species Thermoanaerobaculia bacterium. The sequence continues at coordinate 11,191 of JAGPDF010000052.1, forward strand.
TCTCGGCCCGCGACCCTCGATGGTTTCCATTGGCTCAAGATCGCTTTGCCGATTGCTTCGCCTTGGCGTTCGAGAACCAGCGAAGTGCCCGGGCCAAGGGTCGCGCGGGGATCACCAGCACGCCATACCTCCGACGAAATGCGACGCGAGTCAACTCCTTGCGCCAGCGCTCGGCGTGAAGCTCTTTGTCGCCGGAGACCGGTTCGATGGAGCGGACGATGTGATGACCCAACTCATGGTAGAAAACCCTTGCGAGGAACAGCTCGCGCAGGAACCCCATACGCCAAGTCCACTCCGGACGTCCATTGAAAATCGCATCGACATAGAGCTCGATCGAGGCCGTTGCCGTGCTCGTCCCAGCGCGGTACGAACCCAATAGAGATCTTCCTGGCCTAGAGGTGTGTCGCTTTCGTTCGCGCGCGACCAGTTCGGAGGCCTCGACGAGCACGACCCTCTTCAACCCCGCAAGGTACTTGGCGTCTGACACCTGAATGAGACGAACAAGACTTTTCCGAGAGAGGTCGTAAATCCGCCACCCCTTGGCAAACACCACTACTTCAGGCAACGCTATCGCCAATCCTTCTGGAAGTGATCATCGGGCTCGGATCTGGGTGCTCGGCGCGGGTCGCCGATCGCCGGCTCACTCAGCAAGCCACTCTCCGGATTCGAGCGCCTCGCCTTCCAGGCGCATGGCACCGCTGGCACATTGGACTTTGATCTTGGCGCCTGAAAAGAGCGAAAATTCAACCCGGCGCACCGGAACCTCTTCAGGAAGGTCCGGCCAGACTGACTGCTCTACATCTCCAGAGACTATCGTCGCATCCATCACATAGTTGTCGCTTGCCGCCCAGGACCCCGTCACCTCGATCGACTCGCAGCCAGCAAGCGCGAGCGTCCCATTGAAGACCTCGCGAGTGAATCTGGCGTCGCGGAGGTGTCGGAATCTCGAGACTCCTTCGAGCGTGAATTCACAGATGCAGCCGACACTGATCGTCACCAAGCGAATTGTCGCATCGTGAAGTTCAAAGAAGTCTCGTTCCGGGATGGCCATTGGATCTCCAGGCTGCGAATTCTCATCGGCTGCCAAAAAGTAGCGATGTGCCGAAAGCTAAGGTCGCCGGATCGTCTGCGACGCCGAGACCTCCAGTTAGAAAGTCCTCGATTATCGTTGCAGCGATAATTGCTCCTCCCAACGCTGGCAACGCATAGGCCGGCAGCTGCGGAGGAATAGCGTACATGTCAGGATCCTTCACAGCATCCATTTCAACAGGTTCACCTTCAGGGCCGGGACAGGCATCGGGAATGTCATCACCTGGATCGAGAGGGCGGTGCCTTGGGCCTTCGCCGCCAGGGTAGTGATGCCAGTGGTCTCGACCCTGATGTCCGGGTTCCCCAGGCCTCCCGCGATGAAAATCCAAGATGTCGCCGTCCGGGCCCAGGAATCGATCTCCTCCTGGATGCCGATGGGTTGGATCGACGTTCCAGCCGCCTGGCAAACCGGTGGGGTTCGCGGGTAACTTCCAGTAACCCGTCTGATCCTGGAAGTCAATTGGATCCTGGGAGGAGTATCCGTACCCGTTCGTATCTCCGCCGAGAAAGCCCCGCGCATCGCGTGCCCACCAACGAGAAGAGCGGGAATCGAAGTCTCTAGCTCCGAAACGAACCAGCTCAGTGTCAGGATCCCAAAGCCCTCCGGCCCATCCGAAAGGTTGGAAGCCCGGGTTAGTGTCGATGGACTTCAACCCCCAGGCATCGTAGTCGATCCTCTCCCCGATGCTCCCAGCCGAAACCTCAACCACCAGACGTGGGCTACCCAGATGATCGGTGAGGATTCTGTAGCTAGCCCCATCTTTAGTGAAGTAGTCCGGGACATTCTCCTTCGAAGCGTAGATGAATCGGCTGACAGGGTCGCCATTGATGTCCAGACTCGCAATGGGAGAAAGCTGGCCCTGCCAGAGTAGGCCGCTTTCGAGAACGCCGTCGACCTTCTTGCCGATCCGGCGGCTTCTGGCGTCGACGATGTACTGGATGTCGGTCCCAGTTGGGAGAGCCGCGTTGAGAAGATTTCCGAAGGTGTCGTAGCTGAAGCCACTCGTCTCGGTGCCCTCGATCTTCGAGAGCATTTCCCCGTTGGCGGTGTACGTGTAGCTAGCCCCTGCGTAGGTGAGCATCCGGTCCTGGTCGTCGTAGGTGCCGGTTTCGGTGCCGCCGGGGGTGGTTTTCGACAGGCGGTTGCCGTTGAGGTCGTAGTCGTAGTCGGCTTCGATGATGCCGTCGATGGTGACGGTGTCGAGGCGTCCGGCCGGGTCGTAGGCGTAGTCGCAGGTCTTGGTCTCGCCTTCGATCATCTCGACTTTGGTCGTAATGCGACCGAGCTTGTCGCGCGTATAGGTGGTCGCATAGATCGGGGTGCCCGAGACCGCGGCGCTCATCGTCGCGAGCTCGCCGAACGGGGAGTAGGTGTAGCTCGTCGTGACCACGCCCAGCGTGGTGCCGGTCAGAAAGCCGGTCTGCGGGTCTCGTGTCAGTGACATGTCGCCCGCCTGGATCAGTAGGCCATCGTCGTCGTAGGCGTAGCTCACTGGATTCTCTCCGTTGACCGAGATCGAGGAGATCCGGAGGTCGCTGTCGTAGGTGCGCTCCACCGACCCCTCGATCTCGCCCGACCAGGTTGTGGCGGTCACCAGAGGGCCATCCATCGTGTACGAGAGGGTATTTCCTTCTGGCGTCTCCATCGAGGCGACGTGCCCGGATACCGGATCGTAGGTGACCGTCGCGGTGCCCCGTGGCGAGGTAATCGAAGTCAATCGCTGCGCGCTGTCGTAGCCGAGGGCGATCGTCTGTCCGTCCGGGCGCGTGATCATCGTCGGATTGCGGTCGAGGTTGTACTCGTACGTCGTTTCCGGCGGCCCCTGGCCGACCCCCGGCGGCGCATACTCCTCGGTCAGGTCGACCGGCGTGTACGAGAAACCATGGGCAGGCCTCCCCGGCGGCGTGAGCGAGGTGAGGTTTCCTTTGGGGTCCCAGGTGAATCCGACTGTTCGCCCGCCAGGAAGCGTCTGGCTCTGGACGCGGTTCGCGGCGTCGTAGGTGAAGGTTACCTCGCGCAGGAGCGGGTCAGTGATCGTGGAGACGCGGCCCAGCGGGTCGTATCCGAACTCGACTCTGCGCTGTTCCGCTCCAGCGCCGCGCACGATCGACTCCAGCCGACCGCGCGAGTCATAGGCGAAACTCGTTGGCAGGAGATTCGCCGCCTGGACTTCCGTCGGGCGCCCCAGATCGTCGATCACGGTCCGGCTCGCGCGCCCGAGCGGGCTCTCCCGCAGCCATTCATGCAGCGCCGCCTCGTAGGTCGCAGTATAGGTCCGCCCGTTGACCACGGTCGTCCGCTGTCGCGTCGCGAGGCTGAACGGATCCGGCGCGGTGACCGTAGCTTCCTCCGTCGTGTGGACCATCGACAGCAGCCCGCCGGGGGTCGAGAAGATCTGCTCGACCGGCCCGCCCGCCTGCGCTCCCCAGATCGGGTCGACTCCGTTCTGGCGCACGCTCACCGAGCCGTCGGGATGCACGGTACTCCGCCTTCCGTCGTTCCCGTCCACCGTGTAGGTCTGGATCGTCTGGCCCAGGTCGGCATGGACGGTATGCCAGCGGTTCCGCCCGTTGCGCCAGCGCCAGACCGTGAACCGCTCGACGCGATCCTCGGGACTGGTGTACTTCACGGTGTACTGGGGAAAGAAGCGATTCGGTTCGAGCATGAGCCGGAGGAGCTTCTTCTCGCCGAGAACCGCATCCGTTTCGCCCTCGGCACGGCCGAGGCCGTTGAAGGAGAACGTCGTCGAATGCTCGTTCGGGTCGGTGACGCTCGTCAAGAGGCCCAGAAGACTCATCTCCGTCGACCAGGAGTGGCCGGCCTCGTTCTCTATACGCTGAAGGTAGCCGTTCGCGTCCAGCGTCACGCTCGTCGACTGTCCATAGGGGCCGACGATGGCCGTCGGGTCTCCGCTCGGCGTGCGAACGACTGAGGTGACGTTGCCGTTCCCGTCGGTGATCGTCGAGAGATATCCGCCCGCCGTGTACCCGAATTCCAGGAGCGTCGCTCCGGTCAGGCCATGGCGCGTTCTCAAGTGCCGCCCCCGGGAGTCGAAGATGAACACTTGCGATCCATCGCCATTCGGGATGCGGTACTCGTTCGTTGCCTGGAGCGGGAGCTCTCCGCCGACGCGCAGGACCGAATGGGCTCCGCGATCGGAGACGAGGACTTCGCCTTCGGGTCCGAGGACGACGCCGCCCAGGTCGATGAGGTAGACCTGAAGGGCGAGATCTCCGGGCGGAGAGCCACCCGGGTCGTCCCCGACCCCGGCGACAGTGTCGATGATGCCGGAGGCGGTCACGCGCCGGATACGGTGGTTCCCGGCGTCCGCGATCCAGAAACTCCCGTCTTCTCGAGCGGCGATACCTCCCGGTCCGAGGAGCGCGGCGCTCGTCGCCGGCCCGCCATCTCCCGAATAGCCCGAAGCCGCCGAACCTGCGACGGTGCGGATGACTCCCGAGGGTCCGATCCTGCGGATCCGGTCGTTCGCAGTGTCAGCGATCAGCAGCTCCCCCGAAGGAAGCAAGGACAGTCCGCTCGGAGACGCAAGTTCCGCGAGACTGGCGGGTCCACCGTCTCCAGAAAAGCCGAAATCGCCCGTGCCGGCAGCGGTCGTGATGATGCCGTCGGTTCCCACATGGCGAATCCGATTGGCGTCGCGCTCGGCGAGATAGAAACCTCCTCCTGGGAGGCTCGCGACCGCGACCACGCCAAAGAGCCGGGACTCCGTGGCCGAGCAGTCGTCGCAGAATCCCTCTCCGGCAATCGAACCGGGCAGGTAGCAAATGCCGGCCACCGTCTCGATCGACGCGTCGTCATTCACACGCCGCACACACCGCCAATCGGCGATGAGCAGCCGGCCTCTCGCGTCGAGCGCGACTCCCGACGGATAGACGAGCGGAGCCTCCGCCGCCGGGCCGCCTTCGCCGCAACCTTGCTGTTCGCAGGTGCTGCCGTTTCCGGCGACGGTCACGATAGTCCCGTCCGGAAAGACCCGGCGCACCCGAAAGGCGTTCGGGTCGGCAATGTAGACGCTGCCGTCGCTACCCATAGCGAGTCCATCGGGAGCTTCGAGCGTGGCCTGGCCCGCGGGGCCACCGTCGCCCGAGCTCCCCGGGCCTCCATCCCCGGCGAACCTCGGCGCCACGACGCCGGCATCCCTCGCGAAGCGTCGAGAGCCGTCACCGGTGAGCAACGTCCTGGTGCGCGGGTTGTAGCGGTGGTGGACATCGAACGACCAGCCGCCGAGCTTTTCGCCCTTGATGTCCCAGCCCCCGGCGAGCAGGCCCGCGATCTGTCCGAACGTGAAGCGCTTGGTGAGGCGCAGCACGACCTGTCTGGGTGCCTCGTTCCAGGAACCAACGATCGCGCTCCCCGGCCCCGAGATGCGCGCGAAGGCACGCGTCCACGAGTCCTTGGTCGAGTAGTAGACGAGGGGATAGAAGTACCGGACCTCGATCCAGCCGGGAGTCTCGCTGTGGAGGGGTCGACCGAAGCGGTCGTTGCCGTCCCACGTGATGTCCACGGTGAGATTCGGGGCTGGATTCTCGAATGAGGCTCCGAAGGGACGACCGGCGAAGAAGCCACCGGCCTCGACTCGAGCGAGGCCAGGCGGTAGCGAGCTCCCCGTCACGCGCATCGCAATCCGGTTCGGGAAAGCGCGCGCCTTGACGCGATCGCTCGAATACCTGAGGGCGAAGGGAATTCCCGTGAGCCGGAGCGATTCCCCGAGAATCTGGTTCTCGCACTCGAGCACCGAGCCGAACTTCCGGCACGGATCCCACTCCTCCGGCGCCCCGTCGTCCGGGTTCGAATCCGGCAGCGGGTCGGGTGGCGCCGGCGGATTTTGCCCGTCGTCCGGGTCGCCGGTGAACTCTGGGTCCGGTGGCGGCGCGGCGTCTTCCGGCGGGCCCCACGGGTGGTTGAAATCCCAGGGAGTGAAGTGATCGACCCGGACACGCCAGAGCTCTTGCCCCGGCTCGTAGAGCAGGGCGACCCGAACCAGTTCCTCCGCGGAGATTCCGAGCGCCTCCAGTGCCTGTGCGTCCGCCGGTACCCCAAGGCCCTCGATGTCGAGGCTCGCGACCCCGGCACTCTCGCTCAGCACCTGGATGACGAGACCGTTTTCCGAGGGCACCCACTCCGCGCGCTTGCGGTCGAAGTAGCCCGACGGGATGGGTGCCCCGACCGGAAACTCGAGGTAGTTTTCGAGGTAGACCGAAACAGGCTGACTCAGAACGACGGAATCCGCTCCTGCGGCCAGCGCCTCGTCCGCTGAGAGCTCGACGGCGTAGGTGTAAGCGGTGTTGTCCGCAAGCGGCGCCGGCATCGCCAGAAGACCGCGCTCGCCGACGGTGTATTCCGTAGCGCGAACGTGAAGCGAACTCTGAGGGATGAGCGAGCCGTCCGGCATCAGGAGATCGGCGAGCGTCCCGCCTGGGAACATCAGGGTTGCCCGCCGCGACCCCTCGGTGTCGCTCTCGACCTCGCCACGGGCGATCTGCATCTCCGTCGCGTTCGAAGTGACCTCCGTCGACTCGGGATCGAGGCGGATCAGAACGACGTCCTCGGCCTCTCCATAGTCTGCGCCTGGAGCTTCGACCGTCCTGAACGCCGGCAGGAAGCCGTATTTCGCGAAGACCAGGATGATGGCGCCGCCGCCGTTCACGGCCAGATCGAAGACTCCGTCCGCTCGCGAGTAGGTGAATCCGAGCTGAGGCTCCTCGAACGCCGAAATCCGGACGCCTCGCAGCGCCGACCCGTCGATCCCGAGTACTCGCCCGCGCAGGAACGAGGCTAGCCTCGCCTCGATGGCGCCTGGGACGACGCCGATCTGAACCGGGTCGCTGGCTTCCCACAGAAAGCGGTTCGCTTCGAACACATCTGCAGCGACGGTCGGATCGTAGGGCGTGGCGATGACGCCGGGGTCGGGTGGCAAGGCGGTGCCTGGTGGCTCGCCGACGGCTTGGTCCCACTCCGTGAGGTTGCCTGATTCGAAGCCGTCGGCGAAGACGAGCTCCAGTCCGGCGCGCACCGGCGAACCTGCTTCTCCCTCCGCCGCAGCTGCGAGTCCGAAGGCGAGCGCGAGCAAGGTGACCGTGAGTCTGGATCTCAAGACCCCTCCCAACCTGAAGTGAAATCGAAGTCGGCTGCCGGAGGAACGGGCCCAGTCGGAAGCATCTTCGGACCTTCGCGAGGCGAGGATCCAGTATTCCATACACGAACCGGAGCCCAGGCGCGACCCTGCGCCGCGGTCGAAAAGTGATTCGCCAACCTCGGAGCCTTGATCTGAGCGCAGCCGTCGCTCCTCGCAGAGCGACAGTTGTGCGGTCCCGGGCAATTCCACGGCTTGAAGTCGAACTTGAATCTTCAGGTCGCCGACGTCCTTCGGCTCGGTTTCCGCTACCTTCGAGAAGCTGCCGTGCTGAGCGCTTCGAATTCGGCGTGGAAGCCGTCGACGATGCGGTCGGGGTCGGGGATGAGGCCGGCGTCGGTGCCGACGCCCATGCGGACGCCGCCGTTGTACGAGAGGATCGAGACACCGAGCCCGAGGTGACCCGCCTGGGGCACCCAGAAGTAGAGATCGGTGAGCGCCTGGCCGGCGAAGTAGACCGTCTGCTTGGGGCCGGGGACGTTGGTGAAGACCGCCGTCGCCTTGGTGCCGAAGATCGCCAGCATGATCGAGTGAATGAACTGCGGCAGGTAGCCCGCCGCCTGGAGGAGCGAGAAGACCACCAGCGGCTCGGCGGAGCGCTTGAGCGCCGCCGAGCGGCGCCGGAACTCCTCCAGCCGCTGGAGCGGGTCGGCGATACCGACCGGCATCTTGAGGAACATGAGCCCGAAGCGGTTGCCCATCTCCGCCATCTCGGCGAGCGGCCGCAGGTTCACCGGCATCGCGGCGCGCAGCCCGAGCGACTCCGGCGGCGTGCCGAACTTGAGCAGGTAGCGCCGCAGGCTCCCGGCCATGGCCGTGTTGAGAACGTCGTTGATCGTGCCGCCCAGTCGCTTGCCGACCTCGCGCACCTCGTCGAGATCGAGACGCGCGGTCCAGGCGACCCGTTTGTGCACCCCGAGCTCGCCGCGCAAGGGAGTCGCCGGCTCGCTCGCGCTGGCGAGCAGCGAGGCGAGTGCTGCGGCCGAGCCGAGGGTGCGCAGCAGCGGGTTCACCCTCTCGAACGCCTCGACCGGCGCGAGCATGAGACGCAGGGTCTCCGGCATCACCTTTTCGAGCGCTTTCTTCACCGCGCCGAGGCTCTCGTCGGCAGGATGCAGCAGGAGCTCGAGGAACGGATTGACGATCTCGTTCCGGTGGCCACCGTGCCCAGAATGCGCGCCGCGCCCATGAGCACCGCGGTGCCGGGGAGAATCGGCATGTTCGATGTGCCCGACACCGGCGCCGTGGCGGGTGAGATCGGTGAGCGCCAGGATGACCAGCATCAGGGCGACGCCGTCGCCGATCGCATGGTGCACGCGACCGAACAGCACCGTGCCGCCCTGGTGCCCGTGCAGCAGATGGAACTGCCAGAGCGGATGAGCGCGGTCGAACGCCTGCGACAGGTGTTTCTCGATCGTCGCCGCGAGCGCCGCGTCGTCGCCGGGCGCCGGGATGCGCTCCTCGACGAGGTGGCGGTGGAGATCGAAGTGGGCGTCGTCCGTCCAGACCAACTCGCCGAAATTCGAGTCGTCGCGCGCCACCCGCTGTCCGAAGCGGCGGATCTTCGCCAGACGCTCCGAGAACGGCTTCGCCGCCTGCTCCCAGGTGATCTCGCCGGCGAGCGGCAGGACGCCATGAATATGCATGAGATTCGTCGCATCGTCCATCCGCAGCCAGGCGATGTCGACAGCGGTGAGAGGGGTCCCCCGCTCGCCGCGCCTCAGAGGCTGCGGCTGCCGGTACCGGCGTTCGTGCGGATGTTTCTGCTTCCGGGCCATCTCGCGGGCGAGTCTAACTTCTCCGGGCCGGTTTGAAGCGCCCCTCCGTCTTCGTGCCGGCGGCAGGACCCGCAGTAGGATCCGCCGCATGCCGACGCCCACGCCCGACGCCCGCGACCGCTTCACCGGCCGGGTGGACGACTACGTCCGCGCCCGACCCGGCTACCCGCCGGCCATCGTGGACGACCTCGCTGCCGCGGGAATCCTCGCTCCGGGAGCCGTGGTCGCCGACATCGGGTCCGGCACCGGCATCTCCTCCGCCCTGTTTCTCGCCGCCGGCCACGAAGTCGTCGGCGTCGAACCGAACGCTCCGATGCGCGCCGCGGCCGAAGCCTCGCTGGCGCGCTACCCGCTCTTCCGGTCGCTACCGGGCTCGGCCGAAGCGACCGGCCTGCCCGACGGGAGCGTCGACCTCGTCGTCGCGGCCCAGGCGTTCCACTGGTTCGACGCTGCGCGGACGCGCACCGAGTTTCGGCGCATCCTCACCGACCCCGGATGGGTCGCCCTGATCTGGAACGCCCGGCGGTCGTCGGGCACACCCTTCCTCGCCGCCTACGAGGCGCTGCTCCTTGCGTTCGGGACCGACTACGCCCAGGTCGGCCATCGCGGCGTCGGCGCAGAACGCCTCGCACCGTTCTTCGGCGGGAGCTGGGAGACGAGGCGCTACGAGAACGCGCAGGAGCTCGACTTCGAAGGTCTGCGCTCCCGGCTGCTGTCGTCGTCTTACATCCCCGCGCCGGACCGGCCCGAGCATGTCGCCATGCTCGAGCGGCTGAGGTCGATCTTCGATCGCCATTCCATGGACGGCCGCGTCCGGATCCTCTACGACACCGAAGTCCACGCCGGGCGCTTGCCGCCGGAGTGACCGCGGACCTGCGCCAGGCGAACCGGCGCCCCGGACGTTCGGAGAAGGGGCTGAAGTGGCTGCCCCCCGCCGTGGAGCCGGCCTTCAGCCCTCGCGGACGAGGGCGGCCTGCAGGCGGTCGAGCACGCTGTCGAGGCGCTCGAGGGTCTCGTGGCTCGACTCGCGGCGGCCACCCTTGCGCGCCAGCTTCGCGGCGTCCGAGCTGTCGAGTCCGACGCCCCGCCAGAGCTCGCGCGACCGGTCCTCGAGAATGTCCCGCTGCAGCTTCAGGCCGTGTCGAGCGAGGATCGGCGCCAGAAGATCGTAGCGGTTGAGCAGGTCGCTCCGGGTCGAGGCATAGGCGTGGGCGCAGACGGCGCTGCGCTCCGAGAAGCTGAAGATGTTGCTGAAGAAGATCTCGTAATCGTCGCGATCCGGCTCGAGGAGGATGACGTCGGAGTCTTCGTAGAGCGAGTCGTAGCGCTTCATTCCGACTTCGAGGCGCGAATGGATGAGCGTGCGAAACGTCTGGTCGAGAACCGACGGCAACCCGCGTCGCAGCAGCTCGCCTTCGGCATATTGCCCGGCGGCATTGTCGTTGGAGACGTCGACCGGGACGATCGGATTGATGCAGAAGAGAAGCTTGGCGCCGGCGTCGAGCGCGACCGAAGCGTGGACGGTGCGGTTCAGAACGCCGTCGACGTAGAGGTGGCCGTCGATCTCGACCGGTGAGTAGAGGCCCGGAAGAGCGCTCGAGGCCTGCACCGCCCGTGAGATCGGCACATGGTCGCGGCCGGGCTTCCCGAACACCACGGAGCGGCCGGATTCGAGCTCCGCCGCGACGATGTAGAGCCGGTGCCCGAGCTCGCGGAAGTCGTCGCTCCTGCCCTTCATCGTGTAGATGTTGCGCAGATAGTGGCGGATCGGTTCGTTGTCGAAGATGCCGACCGGCAGCGCGTGGCCGAGGCGCGTGAACGACTCCATCAGGGTGAGGTCGCGCGGATTGCGGGCGAAGTCCCAGATCGCTTCGAGGGCGAGGCGGGGCACCGACAGCCCGCGCCGCGTCCACTCCAGGAACGCCGGCGTGAAGAAGGTCTCGGGGACGAACGGATGCTCGCCCGGCTCGTGCTTGACGATCGCCCGGCACATCTGGGCGCTGCTCAGTTGATTGACGAGGTTCGCGGCGACGAACGCCCCCGCCGAAACGCCGACGTAGACGTCGAGATCGTTCACCTCGAGGCCGTCGATCGCCTCGTCGAGCGCACGCAGAGCGCCGATCTCGTACACCGCGCCCGCCGGCCCTCCGCCGGCGAGCGCGATTCCGATCGAGGTCCTGCTGGCGGCTTTACGAACCTTCCGCCGCTCGGCCAAGTTCAGCGCGCCCGGCGGGGGGCGGTGGTCTGGCGCTTCGCCGTGGCCTTGCGCGTGGCCTTCTTCGGGGCCGCTGCCCGCTTCGCCGGCCGGGTGGGCTTGAGCTTCTTCTCGACCAAAAGCGTCAGCTCCTCGACGCGGCGGGTGAGCGTCGCGATCTCGTTCTTGCTCGGAACGCCGATCTTGCGCAGCACGCCGGCAACCCGGTCGTCGAGACGGTCCTGCACACCCTCGACCTTGTCCTCCGCCTTGCCCCAGGCCTCTTCGGCGCGGTCGCGGGCGGTTTCGGCGACGTCCTCGACCTTCGACTTCAGCTTGTCGAGCTGGGCGAGGCCCTTCTTCTCGAACGACTCACCCTTCTTCACCAGGCCACGGAAGAGCTTCCCGCCCTCTTCTTCGGCCGTCGCGAGGGCTCCGAGACCCGCCATCCAGACCTTCTCCGCGTTCGCCTTGATCTCTTCCTTGAAGTCCTTGTCCGTCTGCTTCTTGGTTGTCATGTCTCTATCCCTCGTCGATCGCGAATCGTTGATGTTCGTGCAAGGCGATCCCTGCCCGGTCGTCTCAGATGACTTTCTGGCGCAGCGTCTCGACGCGACGCATGAGCTGACGAACGTCGTCGCGACTCGACAAGCCGAACTGGCCCAGGAGCTCCGAGACCTGCGCCTGCGCGACCTTGCTCGCATCGTTGGCGAACTTCATCATCTGCGTGCCGGTTTCGGTCAGGGCCCGCTGGGCCTTCTTCACCGGGGTCTCCCGGCGGCGGCGGCCCTTGGCGACCAGGGCATCGAAGACTTCGACGCTGGTCTCTCCGGCCGTCGCCGCGATGCCGAGGCCGAGCAGCCAGGCCGTGCGTCCGAGGGCGAAAGCGCCCTCTCCGGCAGTTTCGAGGCCGCTCTGGGCGGCGCTGGTGGCCATCTTCTGGAGGTTCTTTCTCATTTGACTTCTCCCTTCCCGCGCCGCACGGGGCGCACGGTGCCTGGTTTTCTGGACGACTTCACCTGACCCGCACGGGTCGGGCTCGGCACGGCGGCCGCAGTCCTGGCGCCGCCGCGGTCTTTCTCCAACTTGGTCAGCGAGCCTTCGAGCTCTTCGAGCCGCTCGCGCAGGCGCTCCATCTCCTCACGCGCCTTGCGCACCGGACCGAACTTGTCGATCGAGGCCTGGAAGAACTGATCCACCTTGTGCTGCACCTGCTCGACGCCGGTCTCGACCGCCTTCTGCCCGGCACGGACGAGCTCATGGAGCAACTCCGTCGGCAGGAACCCCGTACCCCGCCGGCCCTCGTCCAGAATGATCTGGGTGAGCATCTGGGCAGTGACATCGGCACCGGTGGCGTTGTCGATGACCTTCACGTCCTTGCCGGTGCGGATCCACTCCGCCAGCTCGTCGAGGGAGACGTAGCGGCTTTCCTCGGTGTCGTAGAGCTTGCGGCTCTCGTAACGCTTGATCAGACGGTACATCGTGGCACCCGGTTTTCTGCGGCTTGCCGCATCGCGGCATCCGCAAGAGATTTATACCGCAGTGCGGCAAGCCTGTCAACCGTCCTGCCGCAGCGCGGCAATGCCGATCCTCGGCGCACTCGCACACGCCCGGGCGAACCTCGACGGCGCCTCCGCCGGTTGAGCGGCTGCCTGCGAGCCGCTACAATGCAGCGGCGCGCGAACGACTGGTTGTCAGCGACTGGTTCTCATGGCTGCGCCGAAAGGATCCGGGGGAATGCCGCACATCATCGCCGAGCCCTGTATCGGAGTGAAGGACACATCCTGTGTCGACGTTTGCCCCGTCGACTGCATCTACGGCAAGAACGAGGACGTCGAGATGCTCTACATCCACCCCGAGGAGTGCATCGACTGCGGCCTCTGCGTGGACGCCTGCCCGGTGCAGGCGATCTTCCCGGCCGAAGAGGTGCCGGACAAGTGGAAGCAGTTCATCGCCAAGAACTACGAGCACTTCGCGCTCCAGGCCCCCTGAAGCCGCGGCGCCGGGGAGCAGGTGAAAGGACGCGCTGCGGCGCGTCCTTTTTTTTGCGCACCTGGAATGAACCGGGCTCTTCCTGGGTTACAAAATATGATCTTCTTGGACTCAAGTTAGGGCGCAAGGAGAGGGGGCCGGGTGGACTTCAAGGACTACTACAAGGTGCTGGGCGTCTCGCGCGATGCGTCGCAGGAGGAGATCCAGAAGGCGTATCGGAAACTGGCGCGCAAGTACCACCCGGACGTGAGCAAGGAGAAGGGCGCCGAGGCCCGTTTCAAAGAGGTTTCGGAGGCCAACGAGGTCCTGAAAGACCCTGACAAGCGCGCCAAATACGACCAATTCGGCACGACCTGGAAGCAGCGCGAACAGGCCGGCCCACACGCCGGCGGAGCCGGTGGCTTCGAGGGCTTCGGCGCGGGCGGCGCCGGCTTCGGCGGCGGCGCCTCGGGCTTCTCGGACTTCTTCGAGATGCTCTTCGGCCAGGCCGCTCGGGGCTCGGCGGGTGGCGCGGGCAGCCCCGGCGGGGCTGCCGGCCCTGGCGGACGCGGCGGTTGGGCCTCCTGGGAGACCGAGGGCCGCGGCGGTTGGGCGCGCCCGGGAGCGAATCAGGAGGTCGTCCTGACGCTCAGCCTGGAAGAGGCGCTCGCCGGCGGCGTTCGGGAGTTCCAGATCTCCAACGGCACCCCGGGCGAGCCGCGCCGGATCAAAGTCAACCTGCCGCGCGGCATGCGTCCGGGACAGACCATCCGGGTCGCCGGCAAGGGCGAGGAGGGGCGCTCCGGAGGGGCGCCGGGAGACCTCTTCCTGAAGGTGGAGCTCCTCCCCCACCCGCGCTTCCGGCTGGAAGGTCGCGATCTCCTCACCAGCCTCGAAGTCACCCCCTGGGAAGCGGTCCTCGGCGGCGAAGCCGAGATCCGCACCCTGGACGGCCAGGTGCGCGTCCGGGTGCCCGCCGGGACCTCGTCCGGCCGGCGCATCCGGGTGAAGGGTCGCGGCTACCCGGCCGGGAGCGGGGCCTCGGGAGCCCACGAGCCCGGGGATCTGTACGCAGAGGTCCGCATCGTCGTCCCGGAAAGCCCCAGTGAAAGGGAGAAGGAGCTCTTCGCCGAGCTGCGCAGCGCGTCGACGTTTCATCCCCGAGGGGAAGGAGTCTGAGAATGGACTTGAATCGCCTGACCCAGAAGTCCCAGGAAGCCCTGTCCACCGCGCAAACGCGCGCGGCCGAACGCGGGCATCAGGAGGTCGACGTCGAGCACCTGCTCGCCGCCCTGCTCGCCCAGCCCGAGGGTCTCGTTCCCCGGCTCTTCTCCCGGCTCGAGCTCGACCCGGCGGCCCTCCTTTCGAGCCTCGAGGCCGAGCTCGCGAGAAAGCCCCAGGTCGCCGGCAGCGGCGTCGAGCCGGGCAAGATCTACATCACGCAACGCCTGCAGAAGCTCCTTGGCGTCGCGGAGAGCGAAGCCAAACGCCTCAAGGACGAATACGTCTCCGTCGAGCACCTCGTTCTCGCCATTCTCGACGAGAGCCCGACCGGAGCGGCGCCGAAGCTCCTCAAGCAGTTCGGCGTGACGCGCGAGAAGTTCCTGCAGGCGCTCACCGCCGTTCGCGGCAGCCAGCGGGTGACCTCCGCCGAGCCGGAGGCCGCCTACGAAGCGCTCGAGAAATACGGCGTCGACCTCGTGAGTCAGGCGCGCGCCGGCAAGCTCGATCCGGTGATCGGGCGCGATGCCGAGATCCGGCGGGTGATCCGCATCCTGTCGCGCAAGACGAAGAACAACCCGGTGCTGATCGGCGAGCCCGGTGTCGGCAAGACCGCCATCGTCGAGGGCCTCGCCCAGAGGATCGTGCGCGGCGACGTGCCGGAGTGGCTCCAGGATCGCGTCCTCTTCTCGCTCGACATGGGGTCGCTCCTCGCGGGCGCCAAGTTCCGCGGCGAGTTCGAAGAGCGCCTGAAAGCGGTGCTGAACGAGATCAAGCAGAGTGAGGGCCGCATCCTCCTCTTCATCGACGAGCTCCACACCATCGTCGGCGCCGGCAAGACCGAGGGCAGCCCCGACGCCGGAAACCTCCTCAAGCCGATGCTGGCGCGCGGCGAGCTGCACTGCATCGGCGCGACCACGCTCGACGAATACCGCAAGAACATCGAGAAGGACGCCGCTCTCGAGCGGCGATTCCAGCCGGTGATGGTCGACGCTCCGAGCGTCGAGGACACGATCTCGATCCTGCGCGGGCTCAAGGAGCGCTTCGAGATCCATCACGGCGTGAAGATCCAGGACAACGCCCTCGTCGCCGCGGCCACACTCTCGAACCGTTACATCTCCGATCGTTTCCTGCCCGACAAGGCGATCGACCTGATGGACGAGGCGAGCGCCATGATCCGCACCGAGATCGACTCGATGCCGCAGGAGCTCGACGAGCTGACGCGCAAGGTCCTGCGCATCGAAATAGAAGAAGCTTCACTGAAGAAGGAGAAGGACAAGGAATCCAAGCGCCGCCTGGAGGATCTGCGCAAGGAACTGGGCGACCTCAAGGACCGCCATGGCGAGCTCAAGGCGCAGTGGGACGCCGAGAGAGAAGCGATCGGTAAAGTAAGGAAACTTCGCGAAGAGATCGAGCAGCTGAAGCAAGGTGTCGAAGCCGCGGAGCGCAGCTACGACCTGAACAAGGCAGCCGAGCTCCGCCATGGGCTCTTGCCTTTACTGGAAAAAAAGCTTGCGGACGCCGAGACCGCCGGTGTCGGAGCCAGCGGCGGAGCCGGCGCCGGCTCCGCCGGGTCAGCGAAGTTGCGTCTGGTGAGAGAAGAGGTCACCGATCAGGAGATCGCGGAGATCGTCTCGCGCTGGACCGGCATCCCGGTCACCCGGCTGGTCGAAGGGGAGAAGGAGAAGCTCCTCCGCCTCGAGGCCATTCTGCACGAGCGCGTCGTCGGCCAGGACGAGGCGGTGCAGGCGGTGGCCGACGCCGTGCTCCGCGCGCGCTCCGGAATCAAGGACCCGCGCCGGCCGATCGGCTCGTTCCTCTTCCTCGGCCCCACGGGCGTCGGCAAGACCGAGCTCGCCAAGGCCCTGTCGCGGGCGCTCTTCGACAGCGAGGAGAACCTGGTGCGCATCGACATGTCGGAGTACATGGAGAAGCACACCGTCTCGCGGCTGATCGGCGCCCCCCCCGGCTACGTCGGCTACGAGGAGGGTGGTCAGCTCACCGAAGCGGTGCGGCGGCGACCCTACTGCGTCATCCTGTTCGACGAGGTCGAGAAGGCCCATCACGACGTCTTCAACGTGCTCCTCCAGCTGCTCGACGACGGTCGCCTGACGGACGCCCAGGGGCGCACGGTGGACTTCAAGAACACGGTGGTCATTCTGACCTCGAACATCGGCTCGCAGTTCCTCGTCGAGGGGGTCACCGATCGCGGCGAGATCCGCGAGGCGGCTCGCGACGCGGTCATGAAGGAGCTGCGCCAGCACTTCCGGCCGGAGTTCCTGAACCGGCTCGACGACACCGTGCTCTTCCGGCCGCTCACCCTGCCGGAGATCGAGCGCATTGTCGACCTGTTGACGACCGAGCTCCGCAATCGCCTCGCCGAGCGCCAGGTCGGTCTCGAGCTCACTGCGGAAGCGCGTGAGCTCGTCGCCCGCTCCGGCTACGACCCGGTCTACGGCGCCCGCCCGCTGAAGCGCTTCCTGCAGAAGCAGCTCGAGAGCCGCATCGCCCGTGCCCTGATCGCCGGCGAGGCCGTCGCGGGCACCGTCGTCCGGGTCGGAGTGGTTCCGCGAACGGGCGATGCGCTCGAGGTCGAGATCGTCCCGGCGCCGGAGCGCGCCGAGGCGACTCTTGCGGCAGGCTAGACTCCCGGGAGACCCGCTCTCCATGAGGAGCCCGCCGTGCACCAGGCAACGCGCCCCGCCCTGCCGACAACGCTGATCACGATGCTCGCGCTGCTTGCCGGGCCCCTCGCGGCGGCCGCCGCAGGCGCACCTTCCCCGGCGGCGGCGGTCGGCGAGGTGCCCAATCCTCTGGCAGAGGTCTATCGCGCGCTCGAACAGCCGGCCGTTGGCGGGGCGTTCGAACTGGCTGGCGGCGTCCTGCGGATCGGGCGGGCGGAGTTCCGCACCGGACCAGGAGCGCGCGCCCGGCCGCTCATCGCCGCAGGCCGCGTCTGTGGGATCTGGATCGAAGGCACCACCACCCTCTCTTACCGCATCGAAGACCCGTTCTCGATCCCGCTCGCGCGGCGAAATCTCAAGCACTCGCCGGCACTCGTCGCGCGCCCCGATGGGGCGGCCGTCGTCCTCACCCTGCCGCTTCTCGGAGTAGCGGCCTGGGGCGCTGACCCGGCACTCGCCGACCTCAGCCCGGAGATCGATCCGGGGGCGCGCCTCCCCTCCTGGCTCACCGAGATCCTCGCGGCAAAACTCGGCGCCAATCCGGCTTCGGACAGCCTGGTCTCGGATCGCAACGGCGACCCGGGTTACCGCTGGGCCGCGCTGCGCGGCCAGGGCGACGACTACCTCTTCGACTTCGATCCCCGCCGCCCGGTACGCCTCGAGAGCCTCGCCCGACTACGGCGGATCGACAAGGACGTCCGGATCTACGGCGGACGCTGGACATGGGAGGAGATCGTCGCGCAACCGATCGACTCGAAGTGGTGGGATCCGCGGCCGCTCGACGTCGTGTCGGTGGCAACCGAGGTCGAGCTGGTGAACGACCGCGCCGACCACGCCACGATCCAGACGCGGGTGCAGGTCCAGGCGCTGCGCGCGGGTATCCGGGTGCTTCCCTTCTCGCTCCTGCAGGACTTCAGCGACTCCGACGGCCATGCCCGCCGGCTCGCCCTCGAGTCGGTGCGGGTCGACGGCGCGCCGGCGCTCTACGTCCAGGATGAAGGGACCCTGCTCGTGGAGCTCCCGCAACCGCTGGCGCTCCACCAGACCGCGACGCTCGAGATCCGCACTCAGGGCGACGTCCTGGATCGTCCGGAAAGCAACAGCTACTGGATACTGCGCACCCAGGCCTGGTACCCGAAGCTCGCGGGAGTCGGCGGCGAGTACTCGACCTTCAAAATGAGCGTCGAGTCCGCCGCGCCGTTCGTGCCGTTCGCTTCGGGCGAGGTCCTGAAACGCGAGAAGACCGCGACCGGCGAGCGCGTCACGACCTCGGTCGGCGTGCCCGCGCAATGGGCGGTCGCGATCGCCGGCAAGTACGAGACCTTTTCGCGCGAGCTCGACGGCCTGCGCGTGCACGTCTCGACCTACGCCGCCCAGAGGTCGGTCGAGGCCGAGCGCCTCTCCGGAATCATCTTCGGCATCCGCGCTTGCATGGAGCACTGGTTGGGCGTTCCGTTCCCGTTCCAGGATCTCCAGGTCGTGGAGATCAAGGACTGGGGTTGGGGACAGGCGCCCCCCGGCGTCATCTTCATCACCCAGGAGGCCTTCATGACTCCGGCACGCTCCCAGGGGGACGACGAAGCCGCGGTCATGGCCGCCTGGTACACCCGGGGCGTCAACGAACGGATCGCGCACGAGGTCGCCCATAGCTGGTTTCCGCATGTCGCCAAGGTCTACCGCGACGAGGAGAACTGGCTCTCCGAGAGCCTCGCCGATTACACCTCGGCGGAATGCCTGCTGCGCACCATGAAGGACAAGAAGCAGGGCGAGTACTTGTTCCATCGCCAGCTC
Organism: Thermoanaerobaculia bacterium; assembly: GCA_018057705.1. Classification (NCBI taxonomy): domain Bacteria; kingdom Pseudomonadati; phylum Acidobacteriota; class Thermoanaerobaculia; species Thermoanaerobaculia bacterium. The sequence goes on from JAGPDF010000052.1 coordinate 30,074, forward strand.
TCCGACTGGAAGTCCCAGTCGAAGGAGATCGGCGACGGCGGCAGTATTTTCCTGGCACCCCACATCTCCGGCGAGAAGGACTCGGATGCCTATGCCGTGCGCCACCTCTGGTACGCCAAGGGGCCGCTCGTCCTGCACGCGCTCCGCCAGGAGCTGCATCGCCAGGAGGGCGAAGCAAAGGGCGAGAAGGACTTCATGGCATGGCTGCGGGCCTACGCCCAGAACTTCAAGTTCAAGACGGGCGAGACCCGCCACCTCGTCGGAATTCTCAATCAGATCACCGGCAAGGACTGGCAGCCCTGGTTCGAAAGTTACGTTTACGGCACCGAGACGCCAAAGGTGAAGTGAGGTCGCTGCGGATCGGGATCGGGCGAAAAGGTCCGGCTAGCGCCAGCCGCCGACCAGGATCTCGAGGCCGAGGCCGACGGTGAGCGAGCCCTCGCGGTCGTCTTCGAGCTCGAAGCGCGGCCAGCTGTAGCCGAGAACGACCTCTCCCGCGAGCCAGTCGCGATGCATCAGCGGCTGACGATAGACCCCGCGGACGCCCCACTCCTTGAGAGGAACCTCGTGCGAGGACTCGCCGCGGATGAACACCTCGTAGGCGAGCGCCCTGCCGACCGGATTCAGGCTCTGGTAGAGCAGCATGGCCGAGCGCCATTCGAGGCCGTCGGTCGCTTCCGAGATCGTCCCGATGTTGCCCCAGCGCAGGAGCATGGTGCGCTTGACCACATGGTCGAAGTCCAGGCTCGTCGTGCTGCCGAAGCCATCGCGATTGGTCCAGAAGACGGTCTCGCGGAAGTGCCAGAGGTTGCGGTCGTTGATGAGCCAGTTTCGCCGGTGGCGGCCCTGAACGAAGATCTCCGGCTCGGATCCGAGCTTGCCGCCCACCCGGAAGTCGGTGCGCTGCTGGTAGGTTCCCGGCAGCGAGTAGCCGAGCCCGGCGAGCCAGCGGTTCTCGTCCGCGAAGTCGAGAAACTGCGAGCGCAGGGCGAGCCCCTCGGTGCGGTCGCGGATGAAGTCGTTCGGCTCGTCCCGGCCGATGAAGGCGTTCCACTTGCGGTCGAGGTTCGGAAAATCGAAGCGCACATTGCCGCGCACGCGGAACTTCGTGCCCTCGTAGTCGGAGTTCAGCCCGGAGATCTCGAGCCGGCCGCTGACGCCCCGCGCCGAGGCGATCGTGGCTTCGTTGCGCTCCCCGAAAAGCCCATCGAACCAGAGCGCTGCGCCGCAGAGCGTCTCGTAGAGCTTGCGGTGGGCCTCGTCGATGAGCTCTTCGTCCACGCCCCCCTTCTGCCGGCAGATGCTGCGCCCGACGCCCTTCTTCCTGCCTCTCCCTGTCTTCGTCTCCGCCACGGCTTCCGCCGCGTTCCCGGCGGCGGACGCAGCCGGATTCGGATCCGCCGCCTCCCCGGGTTCGATCTCCGCCGGCGACCCATCTGTCGCCGGGGGGGCGTTCCCCTCGGCCTGAGACGCCGCGGGAGAGGCTCCCGGCCCCGCTCCCGGTGCTTCGACCGGCTCGGCTCCGGCGCTCGCGCCTGCAACCTCGGCGCTCGGCGGCGTCCGTGGGGAGCGCCCACCCGCAGCACAACCGGCCAGGCCGAGGAGAACGAACCCCGACACCAGCACGACTGCGGCCTTCTGCGTCCGGACAGGCTTCATGTCAAGGAAAGATTACCAGTCCCCTGCGGGAAAAGATCTCCGTAGAAAGGTGCGGTAAAGTACTCAACAACGTCTCGCCGTCCTTCGAAGGCCTTTCCCTGAGGAGCAAAGTCCCATGCACCGCCGATCGCTTCGGTTTGGTATTCCCGCGACTCTCGTCACCCTCTTCCTCACCCATCCACCCGCCGCCGCCAAGCGCCTCGGCGGTGTCTTCACCGCGGTCAAGGACGCCAACGTCGTCATCCTCGACTATGGCGAAGGCAGCTACGACGTCCGCCTCTACGGCACCGA
>JAGPDF010000053.1 GCA_018057705.1 Thermoanaerobaculia bacterium
GTCCGCTTCGCGGGTCGCCAATGGTGGCGCGCCGCTCAGCTCCAGGTCCGTTATACCTCCGGGTAGAGGGCGATGACTTCTGCAACGCGGCTCGCGCATCCACACTCTCTCTCGGCTGGGTCAGCCGTGGGCATCGAAGCCTGGAGAAGGCTTTCTTGTTTTCAAGCAATCAACGCTGGCTGCACGCATCCAGCGCTGCCTGCGGTTTCGGCAACGCAGTGCGGCCGTCGGTTGTGGTCGCTGTCGCAGCCAACAGGTGTGGGTCGGTTCGGTGGGCGGGGGGCATTCGTGGCCGGTAGGCATAACCCCTATCAGGCCCCCGTCTGTCAACACCCGTAGCTTCTCTGTGACGAGCTTCTGCGCTCGTCGCGTCCGGCTGGACGTTCTCGATCTTCATCGTCGCTGACTTGGCTTCGCGGTTCGGTGTTTCGCGACGTGTCGTCGCTGCACCCAACACCTATCGAGGCTCTTCGCGCGCCGTCTAGCGCGTGTCTGCGGGGTTGTCCCGCGGCGTCCCAGAAGCTCTTTCGTGCCCTCGTTCCGTCGTTCCGTCCGATCGATTCGTGGACCTCGAGGGATCCGTTGGTTGCGGGCTCGGAGGAGGGGCAGCGTCGGTGAAGGCGAAAAATGAAAGGGAGGAAGCGCCGGCGTCTCTTCAAGTCGGCAAGCTGTCCGATCTTGGGACGCCTAGACCGTTCGCGGGCTCGACTACTCCCAGGGCTCTGGGCCTCGTGCGGTCCTTTTGGAGCTCGGATCGAAAGCGACTCTCCTTAGACGATGAGCTCGCCGGCGCTCCTCCCGAATCGATCAAGCCTCGCGATAGAACCTCTCGGCGTCGAACGGCTGCTGACGCTTCTGCATGTGGAAGACAGCGCGACCGAGCTTGTGAGCGAGCACCGAGAGCGCTCTCGCCTTGCCGAATCTGGCGACGAGTCGCGAGTGAAGCTTCTGGGCGCGCGGGTTGTTGCGCAGCAGGAGAACGGCGGCTTCGGAGAAGGCCCACTTCAAGTGGACGTTGCCTTGCTTTCGCCCGCGCGAGCCGCCGAGCTTGCCGGCAGATTCGCTTCGCAGTGTCTGCCCCGCGCGATCGAGGACGCAGAGATACATCGTCCGCGCGTGGAGATCGATGCCGCAGCTGACGTCGTGAGTCCGGGAGTACAATCGCATGCAGTGCCTCCTTTGGAAGGGTTATTCGACATCCTCAAAGCTACCGCGTGGGTAGCCCCAAAGGAGGCCTGCATGAGCTTCAACTCGTTCGAGCGGACGCGTTGGGCGCCCGCGCCCCGCTTCGCGGGGCGTCAGTCCTGGCGCGCCGCTCAACTCGCGATCCGTTAGGCGACAGTCGCAACATTTGCGGTCACTACGCATCGGGGGTCGGAATGAGCGCAAAATTGCTCCTACTGTCTTTGGCGTTTTTGTTCGCCGCCAGGTCCTTAGCAGCGGAACCGGAGTCTGCTCCGCCTCCCTCTGCCGACCTCTCCGCAAACGAAGAAGCGGCCAACGTCCTAGCCGCAGAGGACGAGTACGTTGCCGCCGAGATCGACCGAGACGAGGCGGCACTTCGGCGGCTCGTCGATGAGCGCTTCGTTCTCAACTCCAGCAACGGCTTGACCACTGGAAGAGAAGAACTGATCCAATCCGTTCTCAAGCTGAACATGGTCGGGCAGACTCTTCGCGAGCGTGCCGTGTTGGTCGAAGGAGACGTTGCTCTTGTCTTCGGCACCTCCGACCTTCGTTTCCAGTCTCCCGGAGGTTCTGAACGAGTGTCGTCAATGCGGTACACGTCCACCTATGTCAAGCGTGAGGGTGAATGGCGCATGCTCGCGCTACAGATGCAGCCAAGAGCATCGAAGCACTCTCCTTGACCGCTGATGCTCAATTTTCCCAGGAACGAGAGTTCGAGATTCTCAGGGTTGATCGCTGGTGCGGCGCAGTGCCAGAGCGCCGCGAGGAACTCATTCTTGCCTGTCACTAAGCTTCGCAGGCAGTCGCCTAACCATTCGCTGCAGCCGACGCGCCTGTTGCGCCACGGCTCGCTTCGCTCGGTGAACGCTGTGGGGCGCGCGGCTGAGCTCATGATCCGTTAGGCGACCTTGTGAACGCTGAAGAGCAGGACTCAACTTCGCTTGAGTTCTTCTATGACCCTCAACTCCGAGGGCAAGCGCGGATGGCGATGTGGCTCTGCGCTGGCTTTGGCCCATTGGTTCTTTTCCTTGCGACGAAGAGCCCACCGAAGACCACGGGAGATTTCTGGATCTTTGCTGGGCTTCTCGGTGTAGCGATTCTCGGGTTCCCGCTCGCCCGCTGGCTGTATCGCCTTCTGTCCGTCAAGGTTGTTGTCTCCGAGTCCGGTATCTCGACTGTCCGAGGTGACAACACCGAGTCGTTTTTCACCTGGTCCGAGATTGCGCGCCTAAGTTACAGTCGATTCAACATGCGATTGGTCCTGCACTCCCAGTCGCGCGATAGGCGACTCGCAGTCGAGAAACAGGTCGTTGAGTACGAGCGTCTTCGCGACGTGGTCCTAAAGCGCACGGGTCTGCCAATTGAAGTACGCTGGTGGTAGGTCGCCTAACCAGTCGCTCGAGCAGACGCGTTGGGCGCGCTCGGCCCGCTTCGCGGTTCGCCAATGGTGGCGCGCCGCTAAGTTCCAGATCCGATAGGCGGCACTCGGATCAGTCAAGAATGCTCGACCGCTCGGAAAAGAGGAGCCGACGATGACCCCAAGTGCCGCTCGCGAGAATCAGGTTGAGGCGAACAAGGCAACCGTCCGGCGCATGCTGTCGGACCTGAGCAACAGGAATGTCGCGGGCTTCACGGAGGCGCTCGCCTCGGATTATGTCCGCCACTCCCAGGCGATGCCTCCAGAGCTTCAGGAGCTTCGCGGGAGGAATGTGATGCACGAGTGGTTGAGCTCGTGCTTCGTCACGTTCCCGGACTATCACGAAGAGGTCGAGTGGCTGGTCGGTGAGGGCGACTTCGTCGCATGGCGCTCGCGAGCTAGAGGCACACAGGCGGGGCCGTTTGGACCATTCCCGCCGACGCACAGGCAGATGGACCTTGTCATCATCGGCATGCACCGCTTCGACGATGGGCTGGTGGCGGAAACCTGGACCTCGTGGGACAACCTTGCGGCGTTGACGCAACTGGGCCATATGGGCGGCGAAACATAGCGGTGCGAGGAGCAATGGAACGAGGCGAGGCGCGCCCTGACGCCTGACCAGTCGTTCGAGCGGACGCGTTCGGCGCCAGCGCCCGGCTTCGCCGGCCCGCCAATTGTGGCGCGCCGCTCAGCTCCAGATCCGTTAGACGGCGCTTGACCCGTTCCTTATACTCTTCGAGTGAAGGTCCGAGAGCTCATCCGGCTTCTTGAAAGGGACGGGTGGGTCGTCGTGCGGACCAGGGGGAGTCACCGGCAGTTTCATCATTCTTCGAAGCGCGGAACTGTGACCGTGTCTGGTGGACTAGGCGTGGATGTTCCGACAGGGACCTTGCGCAGCGCATTGAAGCAAGCCGGCCTGATCGAGGAAAAGGAGTAGGCGAATGCAATACCTAGTCGTCATTGAGAAGGGTGACTCGAGTTTTGGAGCCTATGTTCCTGATCTCCCTGGCTGCATTGCTGCCGCCGAGACGGAGGACGAAGTTCGGGTCCTGATTCGTGAAGCGATCGAGCTTCACATTGAAGGTTTGAAAGAGGATGGTGCGCCAATCCCACTTCCCTCCTCCTCGGGCACACTCGTTGAAGTGGGCGCCGCCTAACACCTATCAGGCCCCCGTCTGTCAACACCCGTAGCTTCTCTGTGACGAGCTTCTGCGCTCGTCGCGTCCGGCGGGACGTTCTCGCTCTTCATCGTCGCTGACTTGGCTTCGCGGTTCGGTGTTTCGCGACGTGGCGTCGCTGCACCCAACACCTATCGAGGCTCGTCGCGCACCGTGAGGCGCGTGGCTGCGGGGTTTGCCCGCGGCGTCCCAGAAGCTCCTTCGTGCCCTCGTTCCGTCCGATCGATTCGTGGACCTCGAAGGATCCGTTGGTTGCGGGCTCGAAGGAGGGGCGGCGTCGTAAAAAGAACAAGAGAATGGGAAGGGGAAGAAGCGCCGGCGTCTTTTCAATTCGGCTAGCTTTCCGATCGTGGGACTCCTGGACCGTTCCGTCGGGTGATCCGGTCGACAGCTGTAGACTTCCCGGCATATGGCACCTCGATCGAAGGACTGGTCGGCTGTCCCGGGACGGTCGTGGGAATGGGCCGAGGGCTCGTCCACCAGCGGCGTTCACACCTGCGAAGGCAAGCTCGTGTGGTGGACACGCCCGGGAGGCGCAGGCGGCTACTTCGGCGAAGTAGCATCGGAGCAGAGCTTCGACGCGTTTCTCGAGGCGGGTCCTGCCGTCTTCGTTCCCGACGACGTTGCCCGCGAGCTGCGAGCCCTCCTCGAAGCATCCGAGTGACTTGGCGGGTACGCAAACGTTGTCTGCCTTGCCGTGCGCGACGCGTCCAACATCGACGCAGTCGAGAGCGCTGCCCGACGTCGGTTGGACCTCCGGCTTCACCCCTCGGGTGCATGCGGACGGATCGCCCAACCCCACTTTACAGCGGCGGATAGCCGGGCCTTCGGCCGGACCTTGCCGCGGAACTCCTGCGCCGCCAGGCGCCAACCCATCCCTTCAGCGAGGTGACGTGATGCGTACCCGGTGGTTCGGCCTCCTTGTCGCTTTGGCAGCAGCCAGTCCCACGCTGGCGCAAAGTCCGGCGCCGGCGCCGGCGAAGGCCCCACCGCAGGCAACCGCGATCCGCTCGACAGAGATCCTGGCGGAGGCGCAGCGCAACCCTGCCGGCGCCCTCGCGGACTCCGTGCTGCGGGTCGTTCCGATCGAGTCGAGCTACAACGTCGGAGTTTCGGTCGTCCGCCGCTCTCGGGTGGAGGGAAAGACGCCGCCGGATGCGATTGTGCATGACGCCATTACCGAGGTCTATCAGATCCTCGAAGGCAGGGGCGTGCTCGTCACCGGGGGGACGCTCGAAGCTCCCACCGCCTTCCCCCTCGACGGTCCGATTGTCCGTCAGATCATCGGACCGAGCGCCTTCGGCAAGGTGATTCTGGGCGGGACACGACAGGAGGTCGGGCCAGGAGACATTGTGGTCATCCCTCCGCACACCGCTCATGGCTTCGTCGAGATCACGACGGAGCAGATCCTCTACACGCTCATTCGGATCGATCCACAGCAGCTCCTCGAGTTGCGCAGCAAATCGAACTGACGGCCTCTCAGTCGCCGCCAGACAGTTCCTCCAGGCCGCTAGTCCAGATCGCTGAAGGTGCTAGCCTTTCCCATCGTCAGCGTCCTTCGGCGTTGTTGTGCGCCGGCTGGTCGACACCTCCGGCGCCATCCAGGACGATTGGATCGGCAGACCACTCGACCCATCATGCGAAACCGTGCTTTCTAGGGGCATCTTCAGATCATGAACGCCTCACAGCTGAACACTCAGTCTGCGGCCGAGCGACGGGCGGCGGAAGCCGCATTGCGTGCGCTGATCGCCAGGTTCGCTCCCGCGCAGGTAAGGCTCGTCGGCGCGCTGCGACGGTCTCTCCTCGAGCGACTGCCGACCGCCCATGAGCTGGTGTACGAATACCGCGACTGGATCGTCATCAGCTATTCGCCGAGCGAGCGCGGCTACGAGGGCGTGCTTGCGATCCGCGCGGACGCTGCGGGGGTGAAGCTGTACTTCAACAGTGGCAAGGGATTGCCGGATCCCGAGAAGCTGCTGCGGGGCTCCGGAACCCAGGCGCGGTGGGTTTCCGTGGAGAGCGCGTCCACCCTCGCCCGTCCGGCGATCGTGCGCCTGGTCGACGAGGCCCTCGCTCGCAGCGGCGTGCCGTTCCCGAGCACCGGCCGCGGGCCGATCGTCATCCGTTCGGCTTCGAAGAAGAAGGGTTGAATTGCCCGTTACCTCTCGAGGCCGGAGTTGTTCTTCCCGGCAAGGATGGCAACCATTGGAAGTCGCCGCCTCGTCTTTGCGAGTATTCTTGACAGGCAGCTCTTCTGGACGTTGGGGTCCAGCGAAGAGATCCAGCGGTCGCCTTCTGTGTCGGCGGCGTTGGATGGCATCGACCTCATGCAGGCAATCGTCCGCGCTGCACGCCGACTCTACGCTCCACGACTCAAAAGGAGCCCGCTCACAGGCGCAGCTCCGGTGAGGCTCTGCTGGGATGCGCCGGTGAGCTCGGGATCTGTTAGGCCGCTTTGGAGATCGCTGAATTGGAACTCGACAGTCATTTTCTCTGGTTCGTGCTCGCCGGCTTCGTCGCGCAACTGATCGATGGTGCGCTCGGAATGGCCTATGGAGTCTCGGCCTCGAGCCTGTTGATGTCCTTCGGACTTCCGCCTGCGGTGGTGAGTGCGACGGTACACGCGGCCGAGTGCTTCTCGACGGGAGCCTCCGCGATCTCGCACCGGGCTTTCGGAAACGTCAACACGGCGCTGTTCCGTCGCCTGCTCGTTCCCGCCGTCCTGGGTGCCGTGGTCGGCGCCTATTTGTTGGCGAGCTTTCCCGGCGAGGCGATGCGGCCCGTGATCGCGGTCTATCTTCTCGGCATGGGGGCGATCATCATCGTCAAGGCATTTCGGGAGTTTCCGCCGCGAACGGTGTCGACGCATCTGGCTCCTCTCGGATTCGTGGGTGCCTTCGTCGACGCTGTCGGTGGTGGCGGGTGGGGGCCCATCGTCGCGAGCACGCTCATCGCGCGCGGAAATGACGTGCGGAGCACGGTTGGAAGCGTGAATGCGGTGGAGTTCTTCGTCACCGTTGCGGCGTCCATCACGTTCCTGGCAACGATCGGCCTCAGCAACTGGTCCGTCATTCTGGCCCTGGCGCTGGGCGGCCTGCTGGCGGCTCCGCTGGGGGCCTGGGCGTGCCGACATGTTCCAGTCAAGCCCTTCATGGTCGGAGTCGGCGTCCTGGTCTGTCTCCTCAGCCTGCGTACACTGATTCAGTACGTCCGCGCGGCCTAGCCTCTGCTTTCGGCTGCGGATGCGAGCACTTCGCTATTCCATCCATGTCTCGTTGTTCCGGCTCGGGTCGAGTTGCGAACGGGACGGCATACGGGGGGAGACAAGAGCCATGAAGAGAAGCGGGCTGTTTCAAGGGGCTACCGTCGCGGCGCTTTTCTTTGCTGCCTGCGCGGCGCCGACGAGTGAATCGGTGGAGAATGCGAGCACCGAAGCGGCCGGGCCAGTCGCGCCGACGCCCACCGCGGAGGCGCTGCTCGCCCTCGAGAGGGAGGCGAACGAGGCCTATTTCAAGGGTGACGCGGCGTCTTTCGCGGGGCTGTTGAACGAACCGTTCGTCATGCTCGGGGCGGACGGCGCGCGCCTGGACAAGACGGCAACCACCGAGATGGTTGCCGGCGTCCGGTGCGATGTGGAAGACGGCTGGACGCTCGATGAGCCGCGACTTTCGAAGATCGATGCCGACATCTACGTGCTCAGCTACAGGAGCACGGTCGATGGCACCTGCACGCTCGATGGCAGGACCGAGAAGGCCCTGAGCTCCGTGCGGGCGGCGACCGTCTGGGTCCGGAGCGGCGAGACGTGGCGGGCAGCCTTTCACGGCGAGAACCCGATCTTCGATCCCCGAACCGGCGAAGCGCCCCCCGCCGAGACAGCGAAGAAGATGGAGGCGTCGAGCCAGGACGCCGGGGCCGCGCTGGAGGCGAGGCCGGGGGCTCCCGCCGCCGACCCTGCCACCGCCGCGATGGTGGCGATCGAAACCGCGGTCTGGGAGGGCTGGAAGGCGCGCGACGCCAAAGTCCTCGAAGAGCTGACGGCAGACGACCTTGCCTTCGTCGATATCTTCGGCAACGTCACGTCCGGCAAGGCCGAGACCCTCCGCTTCTGGACCGGGCATTCGTGCGAAGTGAAGAGCGTTCGCGTGGCCGACGGCGCGCGCACCTCCCTCTCTTCGACCGTGGCCATCCTGACCTTCAAGGGAATCCTCGAAGGCACATGCGGCGGCCAGAAGTTTCCCCTGATCCACGGGACATCGGTCTACACGAAGGACGGTGATGCCTGGAGGCTCGCGTTCACGCTGAATCATCTGGTGCGGCGGCAGGGCTGAGCGCTGCTCAGAGCGGGAGGAGCCCCAGGCCGACGGGCGACTCCCTGGCGACGAAGGCGCGGAAAGCGCGCTGGCGGGCCTCGATTTCGGCGGCGAGCGACACGAAGTCGGGGAGCTCGTGGAGCGTCGCGAGGGCAGCGTCCTTGCGCATCCAGGGGGCGTCCCAGTAGCCGAGGTTCGCGGCCTTGCGGATCCACTCGAGAGCGGCGGGGGCGTCGCCCAGCAGGGCGTGCACTTTGGCGATCCAGTAGGTGAACGTGCCGTCAGCGGCCGCGCCGGGCTCGGCGGTGACGAGCAGTTCGCGCGCCCGGGCCCGCGCCGTGCCGCCGATGCCACCGATGCCACCGATGCCGCCGATACCGCCAGCGTCGGTGGGGTCGCCGGGCTCGGTGGCCAGGACGAAGGCGAGGACGCCCTGGGCGATCGGATCGGCGGGGTCGAGCGCGTAGGCCTGCTCGATCCAGCGGCGCGCCTCGGCGTGATCGCCGGCGTACCAGGCGGCGATGCCACGCCAGTAGTTGTAGTGCGCGAACTTCGGCCGCCGGGCGACCAGCGCCGACGCCTCGGCGCGGGCCTCGTCGAGGCGGCCCTCGTAGATCAGCACCGAGAGCCGGCGGATCGAATAGGCGAAGCGGTCGTCGAGCGCCGCCGCGCGCTGCTGCGCGGCGAGCGACGCCGCCCAGAGCCCCGCGTTCTTGAACAGGTAGGACAGACCGTCCCAGGCGGCGGCGTGTGCCGGGGAGCGCTCGACAGCGCGCGCGAAGTCGAGGAAAGCGCGTTCGTTCTCGCCGCGTTCGAGGTGGATGAGGCCGAGGACCGTGCGCGCCTCGATCGAGCCGGGCTCGAGGACCAGCGCCTCGGAGACCGCCTGCTCGGCGCGCGCATAGAGCTCGACGTCGCCCGCGAACTCGGCGGTCTCGGCGTCGTGGCGGCCCAGCCGCACCAGGAGTGCGGCGCGCTGCGCCACCGACGCCTCGGGCGGGAGCTTCGCCGCGAGCTCGAGCGCCTTGGCGAGGAGCGGCCGCGCGTCGCGCGGGTTGCGCGCCGCGGCGAGCTCGGCGGCGGCCAGGGTGTGCTCGATGGCGCGCGGAAGATCGCGGCCCAACTCGAAGTGCAGCGCCAGGGCGACGCGCACCGTCTCCAGCCGGCCGGCGTGGAGAGCCACCAGCGCCTCGGCGGTCAGCAGGTGCTTCGCGGCCCGGCGCTTCGGTGCCAGGGTGTCGTAGAAGGCGTGCTGATAGAGCGAATGCACGAAGCGGTAGCGCTGGCTCGAATGGCCGCCGGCGAGCTCGAGATCGCCGATCGGCTCGACCAGGCGATGGGCAGCCTGGAGCGTCCGCAAGCGCTCTTCGATCTCCATTTCGTCGCGCTCGGTGAGACGCGCCACGACGGCGGCGGTGAACTCGAGGCCTTCGACGCTCGCCACGGAGAGCATCCGGCGGTCGGCGTCGTCGAGCCGGTCGACCTTGTCGCGGATGAGCGCCACGATCCCTTCCGGGACGATCCTGTCCATCGAGTCGAGCGAGCGCGCGAGCACCACGCGGTCGCCGTCGCGGGCGACCGCCCCCGACTGCAGGAGGTGGTTGAGGACGTTCAGGAGAAAGAGCGGGTTGCCCTCGGTGCGGCGCAGCGCGAACTCCACGAGCTCTCTTGGCGGCGGCGCTCCGAGCTCGCGTTCGAGGAAGGCCGCGACCTCGCTGCCGGCGAACGGCGCCGGGGAGATCTCGCTCCAGGGGAGGTTGCCGCGGCCGAGACTGGCGAGCGCGGCGCGCAGCGGGTGGCGCTGGGACTCGATGTCGGCCGGGCGGTAGGTTCCGACCAGCATCAGCTTCAGGTTCTCCAGCCGCGGCGCGAGATAGACCAGCAGCTCGACGCTCGCCGGATCGGCCCACTGCAGGTCTTCGAGCAGCAGGACCAGCGGGCGGGGATCGCCAGCGGGGCCCGCGGCGCCGGCGCCCCCGCTACCTGCGATCGCCGCGACGAAGGCCGCGAACTCGCGGGGCATGCGGTCGCGCGAACGCATGCCGGCGAGCGCCTCGCCCGCTACGGCGTCGGTTTCGGTCGCGAGGCCCGGGAAATGCACCGCCCAGGTCGGCGCGAGCTCGAGGAGCCGCGGCGCGAGCCACGCGCGCTCGCCGCCGGCGAGGAGATTCCCGAGAGCATCGAGGAAGGGGGAGTAGGCCTCCGCCGAACCGAAATGCTCCGGCGAACGCCCGAGCGCGAGCAGGGCCCGCGGGGCGGTCATCCGCGCCCGGCGCAGAAAGGCGTGCGCCAGGGTCGATTTGCCGGCTCCGGGCTCGCCGGCGATGGTGACGAGCTGCCCGCTGCCGGCGGCGGCCATCTCCAGGAGCTCGGTGAGCCACGCGAGCTCCTCGCCGCGCCCGATCGGCTCGGGCGGAGCGCCGCTCGAACGGTCGCGCACCGCGCGCCGCAAGCGCGCCGCGGCGCCGGACTGGGCGACGGGAGTCGCCGCCGCAGCGACGAACGGCACCGGGTTCTCGTCCGTCTGCTCCTCGCACGCCCGCTCGAGTCCGGCGAGAAACTCTCCGGCGGAGGGCGGGCGCGCGTCGGGATTCTTGGCGAGCGCCCGCATCACGGCGAGCGACAGCGCCCGGCCGAGCCGCGGCGCGACCGTGTGCGGCGGCCGCGGCTCCTCGGTGAGATGGGCGAGGAGGACCTCCTGCGCCGTGCCGCGGCGGAACGGCACCTCGCCGGTGAGCAGGGTGTAGGCGATGACGCCGAGGCTGTAGATGTCGCTCGCCGTGCCGGCCGGTCGCCCCTGGCACTGTTCGGGACTCATGAAGAACGGTGAGCCGATGGCGTGGCCGCCGGTGAGCCCGGGGTCTTCGCTGTCGAGCATCCGGGCCAGGCCGAAGTCGGCGACCTTGGCGACCCCGCCGTTGAAGAGGATGTTGCCGGGTTTCAGGTCGCGATGGACGATCCCCTGGCGGTGTGCCGCGTCGACCGCCGCGGCGATGCCGCCGAGCAGGTGGACGACCTCGGCGGCGGGCAACGCGCCGCGGTCGGCGATGCGCTCGGAGAGCGCACCGCCCTCGCAGAACTCCATCGCGAGGTAAGGCTCGCCCTCTTCGGTGCGGCCGAAGTCGAAGACCGTGACGACGTGCGGGTGCACCAGGGCGCCGGCGGCACGGGCCTCGCGGCGAAAGCGCGCGAAGGCGACCGGCGAGGGAAAGAGCTCCGAGAGCAGGACCTTGATCGCGACCGGCCGGTCCATCTCCTCGTGCAGCGCCCGATAGACGACGCCGGCACCCCCCTCACCGACGCGCTCGAGGACCCGGTAGCGGCGGTCGAGAAGGCCTCCCAGTCGCGGCTCGCTCGCACTCAAGACGACTCCCCCCTCAGGGTCCCTCCCAGCCTGAAAATGAGTCGCGAGCGTAACACGAGGCCGCGCAGCGAAGCCCCCCGCAAGGGGCGGATGAAGCGCGCCGGAACCCTCTAGAATGAGGTTGCGATGATCCAGGGGAAGCGCGTCTGCGTCGTGATGCCGGCCTACAACGCCGCGGCGACCCTGGAGCCGACCTGGGCCGAGATCGACCGCACGGTGGTCGATCGCATCCTGCTGGTGGACGACGCCTCGGCCGACGACACCGTCGCGGTGGCCAGGAAGCTCGGAATCGAAACCCACCTGCATCCGCAGAACCGGGGCTACGGCGGCAACCAGAAGAGCTGCTACGCCGCGGCGCTCGCCGGACCCGAAGAGATCATCATCATGCTCCATCCCGACTACCAGTACACGCCGCGTCTGGTGCCGGCGATGGCGGCGATGATCGCCTACGGCGAGTACGACATCGTGCTCGGCTCGCGCATCCTCGGCAACGGCGCCCTCGCCGGTGGCATGCCGCTCTACAAGTACGTCGCGAACCGCGCCCTCACCCTGGTCGAGAACCTCCTCCTCGGCCAGAAGCTCTCGGAGTACCACACGGGGCTGCGGGCCTTCCGGCGCGAGGTGCTGGAGGCGCTCCCCCTGGAACGCAACTCCGACGATTTCGTCTTCGACAACGAGATCCTCGTGCAGGCGTTCGCGGCGCGCTTCCGCGTCGGCGAGCTCTCCTGCCCCACGAAGTACTTTCCCGAAGCGTCGACGATCCACTTCGCGCCCTCGGTACGTTACGGCTTCGGCGTGCTGCGCGCGGCGTTCGCCGGCTTCCTGGCCCGGGCCGGACTCTTCCGCGCGGGCTTCCTGCCCTCGCCGCAGGCATCTGGCGCGCCGGGCGCCGGGGCGAACCCGCGTCGATGAGCGCCGTCGTCGATGTCATCGTGGTGGGCGGCGGGCCGGTCGGGCTCGCGGCGGCGATCGCGGCGCGCGCCCACGGACTCTCGGTGCGGCTGGTCGATCGCCAGCGGCCGCCGATCGACAAGGCCTGCGGCGAAGGGCTGATGCCGGCCGGGGTGCAGGCACTCGCAGCGCTCGGGGTGCGCATGCCGGAACGCTCGATGCCGTTCCGGGGGATCCGCTACCTTTCGGATGGCGTCGTGGCCGAGGCCGACTTTCCCGGCGCGGTGTCGGGCGGCGCCGGCCGCGGCATCCGGCGGACCGAGCTCCACGCCGCCATGGTCGAGCGCGCCGCCGAGGTCGGGGTCGAGCTCGTCTGGGGGAGCCGTGTCGAGTCCGCCCGGGCCGGGCAAGTGCGCACTGCGACGGCCAGCTGGCCCTGCCGCTTCGTGGTCGGCGCCGACGGGCTGCGCTCGGGGCTCCGCCGCGCGGCGGGTCTCGAGGTTGCCAAAGAGGGGACCGGCGCCGCCGCATGGGATCCCAGGGCGCGCTTCGGCGTCACGCGCCACCTGCGCCTTGCGCCGGCATTGGAAATGGAACGGGTCGAGGTCGTCTTCGGCGCCGCCGCCGAGGCGTACCTCACGCCGCTCGCCCCCGACGAGATCGGCGTCGCGATCCTCTGGAGCGGCGGCAAAGGCGGCTTCGACGAGCTCCTGACGACACGCTTCCCTCCCGGGCTCGCCGAGCGGCTCGCCGGAGGCACCGCTCTCGGCCGGGATCACGGCGCGGGGCCCTTCCGCCAGCGGACGCGCGGCGCCGTCGCCGGCGGCGGACGGATCGCACTGGTCGGCGACGCCGCGGGTTACGTCGATGCGTTGACCGGTGAGGGGCTGTCGCTCGGCTTCGAGTCAGCGCTCCTGCTTGGCGAAGCCCTGGCGGCGGACGACCTCACGCACTACGCGCGGCGCCTTCCCCGACTCATCGCGCTGCCTTCCGGCCTCACCCGACTCCTGCTCGCGATCGCGCGGCGCCCCTGGCTGCGCCGCCGGCTGGTCGCCGCGCTCGCCGCCGACCCGGTCCTGTTCGGAAACTTCCTCGGCCTGCTCGGCGCCCGGCGCCCGCTGCGCGAGCTCCTCGTCGGCCGCGCGCTGCGGCTCTGCGGTCGCCTCGCCCGCCCTCTGCCGGCGGGCCTCGCGCCGGGCCGCGCGACGCCAGCATGAACGCCTTCGTCGCCGCCGTCCTCGCCCGCCGCCGGACGGTGCAGGGCCTCTTCGCCCTGCTCGTCGTCGCCATGCTGCCGGGCCTCGCGCGGCTCGAAACCGACAACTCGGCGGCGGTCTTCTTTCTCGCCGGCTCGGGCGAGGTGGCCCGCTACGACGCGTTCGTCGAGCGCTTCGGTTCCGATACCGGCCTGCGCATCGTGGTTTCCGGGGAGGGGCTCTTCTCCTCCGAGGGGCTCGCCTTCCTCGCCCGCCTCGAGGAGGAGTCGGCGCGGCTCGACGGCGTGCGCAACGTGACCGGCCCGGTCGGCCACCACCGGATGCGTCTGCCCGCGTTTCCGCCCGCGGATCCGCGGACGTTTCGCGACCTGCTGCTCGGGAATCCGCTGGATCGTGCGGCCGGGTTCGTCAGTGCGACCGGCGAAGAGGTGTCGATCCTGCTCGAGCTCGAGCGCCATCTGGGCGCCCGGCAGGAGGGGCTGCTCAGCGAGCTCGAGCGCCGGATCGCCGCGCCGCCCGCCGGCGTCGTCGTGACGATGGTCGGCGAAGCGATGTTCCAGCGCGCCCTGAACGCCTCGGGGCGCGAGGTCGAACGCGTCTACTTTCCGCTCCTGCTGGCGCTCGCTGCGCTCCTCCTCGCGGCCACCTTTCGCGAGGCCGGGGCGGTCGTGCTGCCGCTCGCGTTCGTCGCCACGGTCGAGATCGTGGTGCTTGGCGCGATGGGCTACGCCGGCGTCAAGCTCAATCTCGTCGTCGCCATCCTGCCGCCCATCCTCTTCGTCATCGCCCTCGCCTCTGCCGTGCATCTGATGCTGCGCTGCCGCGATATCGAGGCTTCCCAGGGTCCGGATGGCGAGAGCGCGATCGCCGCGACGCTCGCCACCTATCGCGACAAGGGTCGGGCGCTCTTCTGGACCACGGTCTCGACGCTCGCCGGCTTCGCCTCGCTCGCGGTGACGCCGGTGGCGCCGATCCGCACGCTCGGCCTCTGGGCAGGGCTCGGCCTCGCCTTCTCCGGCGCGGCGGCGTTCACGCTGCTGCCGTGTCTGCTTGCCCGCACGATGGCGCGCCGCGCCGCCCTGCCCGAGCGCGCCTTCGAGCTGCGTCTGCAGAGCCTCGGGCGCCGGGTGACCGAGCTCGCCGCCGATCACCGCGCCTGGGTACTGGCGATCTACGCCGGGCTGGCGCTCGTCGCAGCCGCCGGCTTGCCGCGCCTGTCGGTGGCGAGCAACGCCCTGCACTATCTCGCTCCGGAGCACCCCGTGCGGGCCGGCATCGAGAGCGTCGAGCGCCGCGGCATCGGGCTCTCGGCGCTCGAGCTCGTCGTGACCGGCGGGGCGGGGGAGTTTCTCGCCGAGCGCCCGCTCGCCGCGCTCGCCGAGCTTGGCCGGGCACTCCGCCAGATTCCGGGCGTACTCTCGGTCGTGGGGGCGACCGATCTGCTCGACGACGTCGCGAGCTCGAGCCCGCTCGCCCGCGCGTTCCAGCCGGAAGAGCTCCGCGAGAGGATCCTGCCGCTGGTGCGCGCCGACACGACCGGCAGCCGCGCTCTCGGGCGCTTTCTCGCCGTCGACGGCAGCGAAACGCGCCTGACGCTGTTCGTGCCGACCGAAGGCTTCACGCGCGTCGATCCGCTGGCAGCGCGGGCGCTCGCGGTCGCGCGGCAGGCGCTGCCGGGCGCGGCCATCGAGCTCACCGGCCAGTACCCTCTGCTGCTCGCGATGCAGCGCTATCTCCTCTCGACGCTGGCGCTGTCGCTGCTGCTGACGCTGCCGGTGCTGGCGATCACCTTCTACATTCTGCTGCGCGACGCCAAGGGCACCTTCTACGCCCTGGTGCCGAACCTCTGGCCGGTGCTGGTGATTCTCGGCGGCATGGGTTGGTTCGGCGTGCCGCTCGACATCGCGACGGTGATGGTCGCCTCGATCACCCTCGGCCTGGTGGTGGACGACACGATCCACACCCTGGCGCACTACCGCGAGCTGCGCGCCGAGCTCGGGGAGCGCGGCGCGGTCGCCGACCGGATGGAGAAGACCGCGCCGGCCTACCTGTTGACCGGCGTCATCCTCGCCAGCGGCTTCGGGGTCTGCGCGCTCTCCGGCTTCGCACCGACGGCGCGTTTCGGCCTGCTCTCGGCGATCGCCATCATGATCGCCGTGCTCGCCGACTTCACGCTGGTGCCGGCGCTCTTCGGACGCAGCGACATGAGCCGTTCGGTAGTTGGATCGCAGGGCCAGGAGCCGCGCGCGGATTGAGCCGCAGCTCCGGCCGCCAGGGCTGCGCGGTCGGCTCGCCTTCGCGCGGCTGCCCGGCAGAGTCGATCAGCCGCCTGCCCGGGGCGCGGGAGCTTCGATCTCGTAGACGCTCTGCACCGCGCCGCCCGGCAAGGACTCGCGTGGAGAGGTGGCGCAGGGGACGGTCGGCGGTGCCTTGCGCGCGCGCGATTCAGACCCGCAGCCGGGTGCGGAAGCCGCGGGCGGCGTAGTAGGACTGCGCACCGTTGTGGTAGACGAAGACCTTGCCGTAGCGACGATCGCAGAAGAGGGCGCCGCCGAGCCCTCGCACTCCGGCGGGAGTCGCGATCCAGCTCGACGTCTTGAGGTCGAACTCACCGAGCTCCTGCAGCTCCCGATACTCCTCCTCGGTCAGAAGCTCCGTCCCCATCGCCGCAGCCATCTCGAGCGCGCTGCTCTCGGGCCGGTGCTCTTTGCGCGCGACTCGCGACTCGGCGTCGTAGCAGACGCTCCTGCGGCCGACGGGGCTCTCCGGCGAGCAGTCGCAGAAGCGGAGCTCGCCGCTCCGTCCGCCCCCTGCGACAACATCCGGCTCACCCCCTGTGGCCTCCATCGCCAGAAGCGACTCGAGTGCCTTGCCCTTGCCTTCGAGCCGGGCCTGCACCTGCGCCCACGAAACGCCCTCATGCCGGCGCATGTTCTTCTCGAATCGCGTCTGCAATGTCCGGAGCAGCGCTTCGCGTTCTTTCGGCTTCATGGTCATCGCGGTGTCCTCCTGTTCGGTCGACCGCTCGGGATTGTCACCCGCAGGCCGGGCGGCGGCGAAGGGTCATGGGGCGGAGCGCGCCCACTCGACGAGTGCGTAGAGAATGCCGACGAGATAGAGCGTACCGAAGACCGTCTTGTTGTGCCGGGCGAGCCAGAGTGGCAGGAAGATATCGAAGTTGTCGGCGCGCGCGGAAGTGTAACGCGCCGCCACGCCGGTCAGTGGACACCGCATCCGGTTGAGCACGAGAACGAGCACCTCGCCCAGGACGACCGCCACGAGGATCACCACCAGATCGAACCGCCCCTGTCGCGCGCCCACGAAGATGCCGAGAATGCAGGCGACGAAGAGCACCCAGACGAAGGTGTGCAGGAGCTTGATCGCGATGAGCACAGATCCTCTGCCTCCAGGCCCGGAGCTGCCGACCAGCAGATCGTGAACTTCGCGGCGCGGGGGCGCGAGCCCGCTTGCCGTCGTCGTCAATGATCCGACGACCCGCCGGACGGAATCAACCGGGCCGAGCGACGCATGAGGCGGGCCGGGAGAGGCGCGTCACTCCGTGTCCGGGCGGGGCGCGACGAACAACCGGCTCGCGAAGGCCAGGGCGAGCAGCAGGTAGACCGCCGTCGGCAGCGCCACCGGAAGAAACCCGGGGTCCCGGGCAGCGGCGCGCACCAGAAGCAGGAAAGCGGTCATCGCGTGCGCGAGGTTCGCCAGAACGAGGGGCCTGCCGTAGATGCCCCCCAACCGCGAGTAGCGGTTGGACCAGTTGAGCAGCGCGAAGCCGAGCAGCGCGCTGCCCAGGACCTGCAGGATCGCGATCTGGCCAAGGGCGACGGAACCGCCGAGGAGCGCACTCGTCTCCTCGGGAGCGAAGAGCAGCGGAATCGCTGCCGCGAAATAGGTCGCGGCACTCAGGGAGAGCAACCCGTTCGGACCACTCTTCATCGGCTCGACGCCTTTCTCGATGGCGCGTCGGCGTGATTTCGCCGACGGTACTGGCACCCTTCCGCCCGCGCCGTCGCGCCCGGGATCAGACGATGTCGAAGCGGTCGAGGCTCATGACCTTGTCCCAGGCCGCCACGAAGTCATGCACGAACTTCTCCTGCGCGTCGTCCTGCGCATAGACCTCGGCCAGGGCCCGCAGCTGCGAGTTGGAGCCGAAGACCAGATCGACCCGCGAGCCGGTCCAGCGCAGCTCTCCGGTCTTGCGGTCGCGTCCTTCGAACGTCTCGCCGGCCTCGGAGGTGGGCTTCCAAACGGTGCCCATGTCGAGGAGATGGACGAAAAAGTCGTTGGTGAGAGCTCCGATCCGCTTCGTGAACACGCCCCGGGGGGATCCGCCGCAGTTCGCACCCAGCACTCGCAGGCCGCCGACCAGCACCGTCATCTCCGGTGCGCTGAGAGTGAGAAGCTGCGCCCGGTCCACCAGCATCTCTTCGGCCGACACGGTGTAGGCCTTCTTCTGGTAGTTGCGGAAGCCGTCGGCTTCGGGCTCGAGGACCGCGAACGACTCGACGTCGGTCTGCTCCTGCGAAGCGTCAGTGCGGCCCGGAGTGAACGGCACGGCGACCGCGTGCCCGGCAGCCTTCGCCGCCGCCACGACGCCGGCGCAGCCGGCGAGCACGATGAGGTCCGCAATGGAGATCCGCTTGCCGTCCTTCTGGGCGCCGTTCCAGTCCTGCCGGATCGTCTCGAGGACGTCCAGGACCTTCGTGAGCTGCGCCGGCTGGTTCACCTCCCAGTCCCTCTGTGGCGCGAGGCGCAGCCGCGCGCCGTTGGCGCCGCCGCGCATGTCCGAGCCCCTGAAGGTCGAGGCCGAGGCCCAGGCGGTCGAGACCAGCTCCGCCACCGTCAGGCCGGAGGCGAGAACCCTGGCCTTGAGGAGGGCGATGTCCGCGTCATCGATGAGGGGGTGATCGACGGCAGGTACCGGGTCCTGCCAGATCAGGTCTTCGGCCGGGACCTCCGGGCCGAGGTAACGGGCCTTGGGCCCCATGTCGCGGTGGGTCAGCTTGAACCAGGCGCGGGCGAAGGCGTCGGCGAAGGCCTGCGGATCGCCGTGGAAGCGGCGCGAGATCGGCTCGTAGATCGGGTCGAGGCGCAGCGACAGGTCGGCAGTGGACATCATCGGCCGGTGCTTCTTCGTCGGGTCGTGGGCGTCCGGAATCATGTCTTCCTCCCGGACGTCCTTGGCCAGCCACTGGTGGGCGCCAGCCGGGCTCTTGACCAGTTCCCACTCGTAGCGGAACAGCATGTCGAAGTAGCCGTTGTCCCATTTCGTCGGGTTGGGCTTCCAGGCGCCTTCGACGCCGCTGGTGGTGCAGTGCACCCCCACGCCGGTGCCGAGCCGGTTGATCCATCCCAGGCCCTGCGCTTCGAGGGGAGCCGACTCGGGGGCCGGCCCCACCAGTGCCGGGTCGCCCGCGCCGTGCGCCTTGCCGAAGGTGTGGCCGCCGGCGATGAGCGCCACGGTCTCCTCGTCGTTCATCGCCATGCGGGCGAAGGTCTCGCGCACGTCGCGGCCCGAGGCCACCGGGTCGGGGTTGCCGTTGGGGCCTTCGGGGTTGACGTAGATCAGGCCCATCTGCACGGCCGCCAGCGGATTCTCGAGCTCGCGCTCGCCTCTGTAGCGCTGGTCGCCGAGCCAGGTCGTCTCCTTGCCCCAGTAGATGTCCTCTTCGGGCTGCCAGATGTCGACGCGGCCGCCGCCGAAGCCGAAGGTCCGGAAGCCCATCGACTCGAGGGCGCAGTTGCCGGCCAGGATCAGGAGGTCGGCCCAGGAGATCCGGTTGCCGTACTTCTGCTTGACCGGCCACAGAAGGCGGCGGGCCTTGTCGAGGTTGCCGTTGTCGGGCCAGCTGTTGACCGGCGCGAAGCGCTGGTTGCCGGTGCCGCCGCCCCCCCGCCCGTCGGCGGTGCGGTAGGTGCCGGCGCTGTGCCAGGCCATGCGGATGAACAGACCGCCGTAGTGGCCCCAGTCGGCCGGCCACCACTCCTGCGAGTCGGTCATCAGCGCGACCAGGTCCTGCTTCAGGGCGGCGAGATCGAGCTTCTGGAACTCCTCGGCGTAGTCGAAATCGGGGCCCAGCGGGTTCCCGGCCGGCGTGTGCTGGTGGAGGATGCCGAGATTCAGCTGGTTGGGCCACCAGTCGCGGTTCGAGGTGCCCCGGACGGCAGTCGTACTGCCGGAGGTGCCGGTGAACGGGCACTTGCCACTGTCGCTCATCTTGTTCTCCCTTGCGGTCAGGCTCTTGCGAAGCTAGCGGATCGGACGCCGAGCGGCGGGCCGCGCAGGCGGAGAGGCAAAGCCCCTCGCCGTTACGGGAAGCCTCTTCTCGAGCGATTTCTCAGGCGACGGACGGCGCATGGAGTTTCATTTCCCGAAGAAGTTTCCCACCACGAAGCGTGGAGGGCAACAGCCGCCGGGGCGGTTCTGCAGGAAAGGCCGGGCCCATCCCTCGGCGCGGGCCCGGGGAGCGCCAGGGGCCGTCGTTGACAGGAGCTCCCGGGCCTCACGTAGAGCAGGTCGGGGGGGCATGGAGAGCCCCGCTGGCAGGTCCAATCGCAGAGCCGGCGGCTAGGCGGATTCGCGGAGGAGCACGACTCTCTTCTCTGTTCCCTTGGCTCGGTACATGGCCGCATCGGCACTCTTGAACAGACCTTCGGGCGTTGGCTGGGCGCCCTACGGCATCATCTCTGCTCGACCGGTTCGGGGAACTTCCACGTGCCGTCGAGAATCTCGGCTCGCGGACGGTACAGCCGCACGAGGTAGTTCCAACCCGGCGTGATCGGCAGCATGTTCTGCGCGCGCTCGTCGCCACCGAAACGAATGGTCGTCGAGCCGTCGGCGTTGGGTTTGGCGGTGACACTGTTGAGCGTGTAGGCGCCCTTGGCGTTCTTCTCGAAGAAGCCCGCCTTGTTGTAGACGCTGACGGACCAGAAGCCGTCGACCGGCACGTCTTTCACCGTCAGGGTATAGGCCGTCTTGCCGTCGGCCGCCGGCGGCACGCCGCCGACGTACAGCGCGGTCTCGCGGGGGTTGCCGCCCCAGCCCGCCGCCGTGCCCAGGAGGTGCTGCACCGGGTCCACCTGGTCCTTGCGGCCGAACATGCGCGCCGAATCGAGCCCACCGTTGGCCGCGGTCAGCCCGTTGAGCGCGTCGCGAAGCTGCTTGAGCGAAGCCTGGTCCCACGCCGGCGTCTCGAACTTGCCCGCCGACTTCTGCTCGACCCGGATCGCATCCTGCAACTTGTGAACCGCCTGCATGTCCGCCGGGTCGTTGGGGTTGGCGAAGATCCGGATCAGCGCCAGGAGGTAGCGCGTGCCGCCCGGCTCCCGCCGGAACGTGTGGGCGCCCGCGGCGTAGATCACCGCCGGCGTGTAGTGGTCCTGATCGATCATCTGCATCGCCAGGAAACGCGCGCCGGAATCGGGCAGGGTGACCGTCACCGGGCCTGCATCGAGGTCGAACAACGCCTGCGAGTAGAGCGTGTCGCGGTTCATGCGGATGACCACCTGATTGTCGACCGACGCCACGTCGCGCTGATGGAGGAACTTGCCCAGTGAGCCCTCCTGCACGAACTTGGCGAAGTAGGTGTCGGTCTCCGCGCGGCGAAAATCGTCCAGCGTGACGCGCTGCGTTGCGCCTTCATCCGTCGCCGAGATCGGGTCTGTCGCAGATCCGGCAACGAGGAGCGCGGCTACGAGGAGCGCGCAGGTAGGGATTCGCATCGTCAGTTCTCCTTGGACGGGCGTCCTTCGTTTCCTTCGTGGTGTGGGCGTCACCACGATTTTATCCGCCCGGCGGGGAGGTGCGAGAACGGACGAGACCGCGGCTCTCGGGGCGACTCGACTCGGGGGCGGGTACCTGCGGCGCTAGCGACATTCGGTCGCGGCCCGTGCGCGTGCGCCACTCTCGCCGGCGAGTCTGCCGGCCTCATGCGTTGCGCTCCCCCTGGGCGAGCGGCAGGCCGCAGGCGGCGCAGCGGCGGCTTCGGCCGGGGCGTACGAAGGGGAAGCCGGTGAGCAACCAGAGCACGTGCCCGACCTTGCGGCGCGTCTCGACCGCCTCTGTGGCCGGGCTGCCGCAGCGTGCGCAGGCTTCCGTTGCCGGGGCTGGGTCTTCGCCGGGGGCGCTCGGTTCGGCCGCGGGCTCCGGCTGGGCGAGGATCTCGCGCGCGCGCCCGGCGTCTTCCTCCCGCACCAGGAGGCGGAGGCCCCCGAGGGCGTTCATGTAGAGCCAGTCCAAGCGGATGAGGTTCTCGTTCTCGATCACCGTGACGATACCCTCCGACTCGAGGCTGGTGCGCGCGAACTCCGCCTCGTGCAGGTAGGAGTACGCAGCGACGGCCTCGAGACGATCCCCGCTCACGGGCCCTTTACTGCAACTCTCTGCGCATGATGACGCGCAGGTGCATCGGGAAGCCGCCGGCGGCTTCGCGGCGCTGGAGCTGGACGAGACCTGGGGTGAGCTCGTGGTCGCCAAGGATGCGGAAGCCGCGCTTGGCGTAGAACGGCGCGTTCCACGGCACGTCCGTCAGGGTCGCGAGGGTGATCGCCTCGTAGCCGCTCACGCGCGCGATCGCACAGACCGCTTCGAGAAGCTCGCCGCCGATGCCCCTGCCCGCGACGTCCGGATGGACGTCGATCTCCTCGAGATGGGCGATGCCATCGATCTCGCTGGTGAAGGCCATGCCCACCGGCGGACCGTCGTCGATCGTCACCACCCAGAGGGTGCGCGAGCGCACGTGCTGGGCGAAGAGCTCGGGCGCGAAGTCCTGCGCCCAGAACGGCTCGAAGGCAGGATGGCCGCGGAAGCGGCCGGTGGCGGCGCGTTCGATCGGCTTCAACCACGGGATGTCGGCCATTTCGCCGCGCCGGATGACGACCTCGCCGCTCTTCATGTCCTCTTTCCTTTCATACCCGGGCGTGCTTCAACTTCCACCGCGCCAGGCGCGAGCGCAGGAGCGCTCCGAAAAGGCGCACGCGTCCGACCGGTGCCGGCGGCGTGAGCGTGCCGGCGAGGTAGCGCTTCATCGCCTCGCCGCGGCGGATCTTGCCCGACGAGGTGCGCGGCAGCGTCCCCGGCGAGAGCAGCACGACGCGGTCGACGGCGAGGCCGACCCGCGCCAGCACCGCTTCGCGCGCTCGAGCGCGCAGCGGCTCGAGGCGCACCGCCGGAACGCCCCTCCTGTGCTCCACGAAGAGCACTACAGCTTCGGTCTCGCGCCCCGCCGGAAGATGGCTCGCCGCCGCGACGCAGCCGTGGCGGACGTCCGGGAGATCGGCGACCGCGAGCTCGAGATCGGCGGGCGAGTAGTTGCGGCCGCGCACCAGGAGGATCTCCTTCGCCCGGCCGGTCAGGAAGAGCTCGCCCTCGTGCACGAAGCCGAGATCGCCGGTGTCGAGCCAGCCGTCGCGGAGCGCGGCCGCCGTCGCCGCCGGCTGGTCGAGATAGTCGCGCATCAGCGACGGCCCGGCGACGAAGAGCCGGCCGACCTGATCCTCACCGAGCCTCGCCCCCTCGTCGCCGCGCAGCTCGAGACGGAAGCCGGCGAGCGGCCTGCCGACCGAGACGATCTCGAGCGCGGAATCGCCGGGGGGGGCGGCGGTGGCGCCCCGCGCTGGCGAGGGCGCCAGCACGGCCTCGCCGCGCTCGGCGAGCGCCGCGCGCTCGAAGCGCGCGCTGACGAAAGGCCGTTCGAGATCGGCGAAGGTCACCGCGAGCGCCGCTTCGGAGAGTCCGTAGACCGGCGTGAGCGCTTCCGGGCGGAAGCCCCACGGTGCGAAGCGCGCCGCGAAGGCGCGCAGCACCTCCGGCACGACGGTTTCGGCTCCGCAGAGGGCGAAGCGCCAGTGCGAGAGATCGATGCCCGCCATCTCCTCGTCGCGGATGCGCTCGGTCGCGAGGGCGTAGGCGAAGTTCGGCGCCGGTGAGATCGTGCCGCGGTGCCGGCCGAGGGCGCGCAGCCAGAGCGCCGGCCGTGCCACGAAAGCCTCCGGCGGCACCAGGGTCAGCACCGAGGGCCGCTCGAGCGCCGGGAAGACGCAGCCGATGAGTCCCATGTCGTGGTAGAGCGGCAGCCACGAGACGCCGGTCACCGGATCGTCTCCGTTCTCTCTGTCCTCGACGCCCGGACGAGTCCCGGTGTTCGCGGCCTGCCCTGGCCAGAGGGCGTTCAGCGCCCGTACCTGCGCCAGCACCGCGCGCTGCGAGAGCGCCACCGGTTTCGGCTCGACCGTGGTGCCCGAGGAGAACTGGACCAGCGCCAGGTCACCCGGAGCGCCGTCGCTCATCAGCTGGGCGTCGTGCGGCAGGTCGTCGAGGGTCAGACCTCCCAGCGGCAGGCGCGCCTCGGCGAGCGTCTCGCCGAGCAGCGCGTGGACGCGCCGGTCGGCGAGCAGGAGGCGCGCCCCCGCGGCGCGGAGCATCGCCGCGGTGCGGGCGTGGTACTCGGCGAGACGGCCGAGCCGCACCGGCGGATAGAGCGGTACCGGCACGGCGCCCGCGAGCAGCACACCGAAGAAAGCGTGGAAGAACTCGGCCGAGGTCGGATAGACGAGCGCCACGCGCTCGCCCGGACGCACGCCGAGCTCGGCGAGGCCGCCGGCGACGTAGGCGCTCCGCTCCGCGATCGTCGCCCAGGGTAGGAACGTCTCGCGCTCGGCGCGATCGACCAGACGGAGCCCGGCGCGCGGAAAGTCGCTGGCGCGCTGGAGCAGGCCCTGCAGGGTATCGAGCTCGCGGTCGTTGCGGATCGGCGGCATGGTCTCTCGGTGGGCTCTTCGCCCGGATCAGCCCGGCAGTTTGGTCTCGAGGATCGCGACCAGATCGCCCAGCGTCGCGATCCGGGCCTCTTCGTCGGGATCGAGCGTGACGCGGAAGTGGTTTTCGATCTCGGCGGCGAGCGTGAGGAGCTTGAGCGAGTCGAAGCCCAGGTCCTCGACCAGCCGCAGCCGTGGATCGAATCTGCCCGTGAAGCCGAGGTGCTCGCGCGCCACCGCCGCGATACCGCTCTCGATCTCGGCGCGTCTCAAGCGTCACCCCAGGGCAGGAGCCGCGCGCGCCCGGCGAGGCGGTCCCGATAGTCCCCGGCCGATTCGAGCGCGCGCTCTTCGTGGCGGATGCGGGCCGCGAGGAGAAGGGCGTTCGCGGCGGTCGCCACCAGCGCGGTGATCCAGGCGCAGTGAACGAGCGGCAGGACCGCGACCTCGATCGCCACCGCGACGTAGTTCGGATGGCGGACGAACCGGTACGGCCCCGAGGCCACCGCCGGCAGACCTGGAACCACGATGACACGGGTGTTCCAGCGCTCGCCGAGGGTCGCGATCGCCCAGTAGCGCAGCGCCATGGTGAGCACCACGATCCAGGTGGCGATGATGGCGACCGGAGGAAGGAACGGCCGGTCGAGGAGCAACACCTCGAGGGGCCCAGCGGCGAGGAAGGCGACGTGGGCGACGACCATGAGCAGATAGAAGCGGCGCGATTCGGCCTCGACGCCACCGCGGGCGAAGGCGCGCCGGGCGTTGCGCACCGAGAGGCCCATCTCGAGCGTGCGCTCGACCGCCACAGCGCCGACGAGGAGGAGGAAGAAGAGTGTTCCGGGAGGCAGCTTCACGAGAGGGAACCTACCATCGCAGGAGGACGAGCTCGCTGCAGAAACCGGGGCCGAGCGCGAGGAGCATCCCGAGGCTGCCGGCCGGCGGACGGCGGCTGGCGAGCGTCGCTTCGAGGACCAGGAGCACCGAGGTCGAAGAGAGGTTGCCGACCTCGCGCAGGCTTCGCCAGGTGAGCTCGAGCGCCCCATCCGGCGCTTCGAGCGCCGTCTCCATCGCCTCGAGCACTTTCGGACCACCAGGATGGCAGACCCAGGAGGCGATGTCGGAGCGAGTGAGGCCGCGCTCGCCGAGGAAGGCGTCGACGTCCTCCCGCAGATGCCCTTCGACCACCTTCGGCACGTCGGCCGAGAGGACGATCTGGAAGCCGCTCTCGGAGATGTCCCAGCCCATGACGCGCTCGGAGTTGGGATAGAAGATCGAGCGCGAGGCGAGGATCGCCGGCCCCGGCGTCGCCAGATCCCTGGCGCGGTCCGCGCCGACCACCACTGCGGCTGCGGCGCCGTCGCCGAAGAGACCCGAGGCGATGAGGTTCGGTATCGAGAGATCCTGGCGCTGCAGGGTGAGCGAGCAGAGCTCGACCGAGAGCAGGACCGCGACCTGGTCGGGAAAGCCACGTACGTAGTCGGCGGCGCGCGCGATGCCGGCGGCCCCGGCGACGCAGCCGAGACCGAAGATCGGGATGCGCTTGAGATCGCTCCGGAGGCCGAGACGGTTGATCAGGCGGGCGTCGATCGACGGCGTCGCGATACCCGTGACGGTAACGAAGAAGAGCGCGTCGACGTCGGTGACGCTGAGGCCGCACTTGCCGAGCGCCGCGAGCAGGGCCTCGCCGCCGATCTCCTCGGCGACGCGGATCCAGGCGCTGTTCGACTGGCCGAAGGTCGTGAGTCCGGGATACTCCTCGATCGGCAGCGCGAGGTGCCGCCCGCCGACGAGAACGTTCTTGTGCAGCTGCTCGATGCGCTCGAGGTTGAAGTAGCGCTGCTCCCAGTAGCCGCGCAGGGCCTCGAGCAGCGTCTCCTGATCGTAGTAGTGGTGCGGAAAGGCCGAACCGACGGCGGCGATCGCAGGGCTCGCTCGGATCGCTGGCGTCGCCGCGCTCGTCACCGCTCCCGCGAGCCCGCCTGCCGGCGCCGTGGCGGTCATCGACCTGCGTCACCCAGGGTGCGGCGCGCGAGCAGCGCGAGGGCGAAGGCGGCCACGAGCTCGACGACCAGGGCCCCCTTCGCGAGCTGCCAGAAGGGGGCGACGGGAAGGCGGGTGAGGCCGGCTACGGCGAAGACCAGGAGCGGTCCGCGAAACGTCCACGCTGCGGCACCGGCCGCGAGCCCGTCGAGCCACCAGC
This sequence comes from Thermoanaerobaculia bacterium, assembly GCA_018057705.1. Lineage (NCBI taxonomy): Bacteria > Pseudomonadati > Acidobacteriota > Thermoanaerobaculia > Thermoanaerobaculia bacterium. Next base: position 26,530 of record JAGPDF010000053.1, read on the forward strand.
GCGGCGTGCGTCCCCAGAGCAGCAGGAAGAGGGCGAGGAGCGCCAGGCCCTCGAACGCCCAGGTGGCCACCCGGATCGTCACCGGGAGCCCCTCCGGCCGGGCGACGCCCTCCGCCGCGAGCGGCCCGAGATCGGGAGCCAGCCCGAAGAGCTCGAGAGCCGCCGCGCCGCCGGCGAAGACGAGCAGCAGAAGGGGGGCGGCGAGGAGGAGGAAGCGCGGCAAGAGAACCTCATGATACCGCCGCGGGGCGGACTTGACAGGAGGACGATTGTTCTATAGTTTTAAAAACATGGAAGCCACAACCGCTCTCGACCGCCTCGCTGCGCTCGCCCAGGAGACCCGCCTCGCCCTGTTTCGTCTGCTCGTGCAGCAGGGCCCGGAGGGTCTCGCTGCGGGCGAGATCGGCGCCACGCTCGCTGTGCCGGCGCCCACACTCTCGTTCCACCTCGCCCAGTTGGAGCGCGCCGGCCTCGTCCTCTCGCGGCGCGCCGGGCGTTCGATCCGCTATTCGACGAACTTCGGCGCGGTGGAGGAGCTCCTCGCTTACCTGTACGAAAACTGCTGCCAGGGGGGCACCACCTGCCCGCCGGGCGGCGCACTCGTGACGCTTTCGGGCGTCCGGAAAGGAAAGAACACCCCATGACTCTCGCGAACGCGAACCACGAAGAGAAGGTCGGCGAAGTGCGCAGCCGATACGGCAAGATCGCCGCCGGAGAGATCTCCGGCTGCGGCTGCGGCGTCGGCGCCGGCTGTGAAACCGACGTCGCCAAGGGGATCGGCTACGACGCCGATGACCTCGCCGCGCTCCCCGACGAGGCGAACCTCGGTCTGGGCTGCGGCGCCCCGATCGGCTACCTCGCGCCGCAGCCGGGCGAAACGGTGCTCGACCTCGGTTCCGGCGCCGGCATCGACGCCTTCCTCGCCGCCCGCAAGGTCGGCCCCACCGGCCGCGTCATCGGCGTCGACATGACCCCCGAGATGCTCGACAAGGCCCGCGCCGGCGCCGCCCGGATGGGCTTCGCGCAGGTCGAGTTCCGCGCCGGCCGGCTCGAGGCGCTGCCGGTCGACAACGCTTCGGTCGACGCCGTGACCAGCAACTGCGTCATCAACCTGGTGCCCGACAAGCCCGCTGTCTTCCGCGAGATCGCCCGCGTCCTCAAGCCCGGAGGCCGTCTCGTGGTCTCCGACATCGTCCTCGAACGGCCCCTCCCCGCGGCGCTCGCGGCCGACCTCCTGGGCTACGTCGGCTGCATCTCCGGTGCCGATCAGAAGGTGGGCTACTTCGCCGGCCTCGCCGAGGCCGGGCTCGCCGACATCGAGGTGCTGCGCGACGTCGACTATCTCGAGACGATGCTTCAGACGATGCCGGAGGAGGTCGAGGCGCTCCTCGCCCGCACCGGCACGACGCTCGCCGAAGTTCAGGGCACCGTCCGCTCGGTGACCTACCGCGCCCGCCCGGCGCAGGTGTCGGCGGGGGCGAAAGCGGGAGCCGGCGAGGCCACCAGCTGCTGCGGCACCGACTGCTGCGGTGGCGCGAGGTAGCGCGCCACCCGACGGCATCGTGAAGACGAGAAAAGGGCCGCCCGAGGGCGGCCCTTTTCCGTTGCTGCCGTGAAACTCGAACGCCCCGGGGCTCCCCGGGGCTCGACGAACCTCAGGGGGCTACCGAGCTCCAGCGTGCGGACGTCGACACCTCGAAGCCGTCGAGGAACAACGGCTCGGCGGTCTGGCAGGTGTAGATCTGCACGTCGTCGACCCACCAACCGAGGTCGGTGCCTCCGCAACCGTCATTGCCGAACTCGTAGCGGAGTTTGAAATTCTGGCCGGCGGCGACGATGCCGGTCAGGTTGCCGATCGTGCGGCCCCAGGTGCCTGAGTTGGAGCCACCGTCGGAGCCGTGCCAGGCCATCTCGCCGGCCAGCGGGTTGGTATTGCCGGCGCCGACCGTGGAGAGCGCGCTCACCTGGGCATTGAAGGAGAACGCCGTGGGCGGCACGACGGTGTAGGGCCCGCCGTTGACGCTGATCTTGATGTTGCCGCCGTCCCAGGTGGCTTCGGAGGCGACGTAGTGGTCGAACGTCAAGCGGGGAACGGCGCCGCCGAACGGCATCACGAACGTCGGGCTGTCGAGAACCAGTGCTCCGGTCTCGTCGTCCACGACGCAGTCGCCGTCGGTCGGATCGAGGGCCCCGAAGGCGCTGCCGGAGCGGCCACTCGGCAACGACGCGTCGATCGTCCAGTCGCGATCGAGGAACGTTCCCGGATTGACCACCCCTCGCCGGCTGACCGTCCAGCCCGCGGCACCACTCTCCCAGTCGAAGAGCTGCGTGGTGTAGGGGAAGCCGGATGAGCAGATCGCCGGCGGATTCTGCGCCAGCAGCGGCGTGAAGTTGCAGAAGGTCGGCTCGGTGCGCATCTCGACCGCCAGCATCGCGTCGGCGACCTCGATGCAGTCGGCTGCCTGCATCGTCTGCTGGGGCCCTCCCCACGGATCGTCGAGCAGCGTCGCCGCCGTCACGAGGTCGTTGCAGGAGGCTTCCATCGCGTCGGCATGATCGGCAAAGTCCGAGGCGGCCAACTGATAGACCGTCTGCGCCCGGTAGTAGAGGTGCAACGCCTTGACCATGCCGATCGACGTCACGGTATGGCCGTTGTAGGTGCCGCCGTCGACGAGCAGCGCGAAGGCGTGGTTCGGGACGCCGGAGTTCGAGTGCACGCCGCCGTTGTCGCCGGTGCCGCAGACGTACTGCGCGGTGTCGGTGACCTTGCCGGGGTTGCCGAAGCAGAGGGGGTTCCACATGTCGCGCAGCGCCCCGCCGTCGACATCCTCGCCCATCAGCCAGCGCACCGAGACGTCGGTCGGGAACTGCGTCTGGAGGGTGCCGTTGACCGGCACCGCGATGTTCGCCCGCATGAGCTCGGCGTTCGCGAAGTTGAGCGAAACGGTCGAAATCGTGTAGACGCCGGCGAGGCAGGTCGGGTCGGCGACGCAACCCATGCCCGGCGCCGTTCCCGGATTGGCGCTCCCCGCGACGTTGCCGATGATGATCGCCGCCGCGCCAGCCGCCTGGGCGTTCAGCGTCTTGACGTAGAACGAGCAGGCGCCGCGGTTGACGAAGGCGATCTTGCCCGCCATCGCGCCGGCGTTGGTCAGGGGTTCGCAGGCGTCGTTGGTGTCGGCTCCGGCGCCGTCGATGGCGATGACCAGATCCTGGGTGATCGAGCTGGTGACCGGCGGCCCGAAGTCGGCCGTGCCGACGACGTAGTCGGCCGCAATGGGAGCCGGCGAATTGACCGTCCACTTGGGCGGGCTGGGGAACGACGAGGAGCAGGCGCCCGCCGTGCGCGCCGCATCCGGCGCGTCGGTGTCGATCATGTTGGTGAGCTGCGTCTCGAGGTCGAACGCCTCGCCCCAGATGTCGGAGTAGGCCTCGTTCAGCGCACCCGACTGCCAGCGGTAGATCAGGTTGTGGGTGTACTCGGTGTAGGCGTGGCCCCACTCGTGCGCGGTGACGTCGTGGGTGGTGAAGCCGGGGCAGAAGGAGATCAGGTTGCCGTTCCAGGAGGCGTTCGGGCAGCCGTAGTCACGCTCATAGGCCTGGTCCATGACGTGGCCGGCAGCGTCGTAGGAGTCGCGCCCGAAACCGGCGAAAAAGCGCTGGTAGACATCGCCGGACGAAATCAGCATGTTGTCGCGCTCCTGATTCGCAGGAGCGGACGGAATTGCGTTGCCCTCCACCCAGTCCGGCGAAGCCGGCCAGGCCTCCGGCGAGTTCGCCGGCGCGGCGCCGTCGGTGCCAGGGAAGGCACGGCGGTTCATGGCCTCGTGGATGCCGGGCAGGAAATCGATCACCTTGCCGTAGCGGGCATCGACGAAGACGAACTCGCGGATATCACCGGCGTTCGAGACGTCGATCCGCCACGCCAGATGGCTCGTTCCGGCGACGCCCTTGTCGAGACCAAGGCGGTAGATCGTCAGGCGCGGCTCGGAGGCGGAGAGGCCGGCGGCGGTGGCGCGGCCGTTCCTGTCGCGCACGAAGTCGATCGCCCGCTGGCTCGCCCACTGGGCGCCGATGACCGGCGCGACCGGAAGGTCGATCTGGGGGACGAAGTTGCCGTTCACCGCCTGCAGGCGGCCGGCGCCGTCGAAGTGGGCGCGCAGCTCGCCGGCGAAGACTGGCACGCCGCGGTAGAACTGGTCGTAGATGAGGTGCTGCTGGCCCGAGGGCTCGGTGGTCGTCTTCCGGAGGAAGAGCTCGGCGCCGACGTCGCGGATGCCGAAGAGCGACGCCTGGGCGGCGAAGAAGCCGCGGGCACGCTCGTCGGGGGAGCCGGTGGCAGGGGCGAGATTCGACTGGGCGCCCGGCGCGACGCGCAGGAATCGGACGGCGCCAGTCGCGCGGCTGTAGCTCACCTCCACCGGCGCCTGTAGGGCAGCGGAGAGCTGGCCGGCAGAACGCCCATCGAGCGGCGCCACGGCGGCAGCGGCCGGTCCGGCGGTGGTGGCGGTGGCGGCACAGAGGACGAGCCCCAGGCCCCAGCGCGCGGCGGAAGACATCTTCGGACTTCTCTTCTTCATCTCTCGGCTCCTCTTCTGACACGTTGGCGGTCGACGAGCACGGCCCTGCCTCGAGTCGCCGAAATCGGAACTGCTGGGCGCCTGGGCATGAGTGCGGGCTCCTGCGGAAAGCTCAAAATGGAGCGATAAGCCTAGACCCCCGGGCTGGTGGACGCAAGTCGCCGTTGCGCGGTCTTCCTGGAGGGGGGGCCGGTTTCCGCCGGACCGACTCAGGCAGGAGAGGCCCCCAGCCAGGCCGGCAGCTCGCGGACGCTCGGCAGGACGGCGACCGGCCGGTGCGGCTCGAGGTGTTCCAGGCGCTGGCCGCCGGAGAGGACGCCGATCCCGCGGCAGCCGGCGTTGCCGGCCATCTCGAGGTCGAACGAGGTGTCGCCGATCATCAGCGCTTCAGCGGCGACGACGCCCAGCTCCTCGAACAGGCCGAGGAGCATGCCGGGGGCCGGCTTCGAGGGCGCTTCGTCGACCGTGCGCGTAGCGTGGAAGAACCGCCGCAGGCCGGTGGCGTCGAGCTCGCGCTCGAGCCCGGCGCGCCCCTTGGCCGTGGCGACGCCCAGGAGGTAGCCCGCGGCATGGAGCTCCTCGACGACCGCGAACGAACCCGGAAAGAGCGCCACCCTGTCCTTGTAGTCGGCGCGCCAGAGGCGGCGGTAGTTGTCGACCAGGCGGGCCGATATGTCTTCGTTCCAGTTCGGGAAGTGCCGCTGCATGGTCTCGGGGAGACCGAGGCCGATGCACTCGCGGACCTGCTCCGGCGCCAGCCGCTCGCCCGCCGGGACGTCCTCGAGCGCCGCGAACGCCGCCATCGTGCAGTCGACGATCGTGCCGATCGAGTCCATCAGCGTGCCGTCCCAGTCGAAAACCAGCAGACGGAAGTTG
>JAGPDF010000054.1 GCA_018057705.1 Thermoanaerobaculia bacterium
GAATGACCGAGAACACGATGCTTCCTTTCGAGCGGCCGGTGCAGGTCGATATCGAAGAGGAGATGAAGAGGAGTTACCTGGATTACGCGATGAGCGTGATCATCGGCAGAGCCCTGCCGGACGTGCGGGACGGGTTGAAGCCGGTGCACCGGCGGGTGCTGTACGGGATGTTCGAGGCGGGGAATACCTCGACCAAGCCGTACAAGAAGTCGGCCCGTATCGTCGGAGACGTGATGGGTAAGTACCACCCGCACGGCGACTCGGCGATCTACGACACGGTCGTGCGCATGGCGCAGGACTTCTCGCTGCGCTACCTCCTCGTCGACGGCCAGGGCAACTTCGGATCGATCGACGGCGACAGCCCGGCGGCGATGCGTTACACCGAGGTCCGGCTCACCAAGTTGGCCGAAGAGATGTTGAAGGACGACATCGACAAGGAGACCGTCGAGTGGGGGCCGAACTACGACGGCACCGAGAAGGAGCCGCTCGTCCTCCCGGCCAAGGTCCCGAACCTGCTCATCAACGGCGGCTCCGGCATCGCCGTCGGCATGGCGACCAACATCCCGCCGCACAACCTCGGCGAGGTCTGCGACGCCCTCATCATGCTGATCGACGACCCCGAGACGCCGCTCGACAAGCTCATGCAGGCGATCCCGGGCCCCGACTTCCCGACCGCCGGCTTCATCCATGGGCTTACCGGCATCCGCACCGCCTACGAGACCGGCCGCGGCATCATCCAGATGCGCGCCCGCGCCGGCGTCGAGACCACCAAGCGCGGCGGCGAGCGCCAGGCGATCATCGTCACCGAGATCCCCTACCAGGTGAACAAGGCGCGGCTGATCGAGAAGATCGCCGAGCTGGTGCGCGAGAAGCGCGTCGAAGGGATCTCGGACCTGCGCGACGAGTCGAGCCGCGACGGTATCCGCATCGTCATCGAGGTCAAGCGCGGCGAAGTGCCCGAGGTCATCTTGAACCAGCTCTACAAGATGACCCAGATGCAGTCGACCTTCGGCATCATCTTCCTCGCCATCGTCGACAACCAGCCGAAAGTCCTGACGCTGGTCGAGATGCTGCGCCACTTCCTGAACCACCGGAAGACCGTGATCATCCGGCGGAGCCGCTACGACCTGAGGAAGGCCGAAGAGCGCGCCCACATCTTGGAGGGCCTCTTGAAGGCCTTGGATCACCTCGACGAGGTGATCACGACGATTCGCCAGAGCGCCAATCCGCCGGAGGCCAAGGAGCGCCTGATGGCGAACTTCGGCTTCACCCAGCCGCAGGCCGAGGCGATCCTCGACATGCGCCTGCAGCGGTTGACCGGCCTCGAGCGCCAGAAGATCGTCGATGAGTACAAGGAGTTGATGCAGCTGATCGAGAAGCTCCGGGCGATCCTCGCCTCGGACAAGCTGCTCCTCGAGGAGATCCGCAAGGAGGTCCTCGAGCTTCGCGACCGCTTCGGCGACGTGCGCCGCACCGAGATCATCCCGGAGACCCACGAGATCTCGATCGAGGACATGATCGCCGACGAGGACATGGTGATCACCGTCACCTCCTCCGGCTACGTCAAGCGCTCGCCGCTCTCGCTCTACCGCGCTCAAGGAAGAGGCGGCAAGGGCAGGACCGGCATGACGACCAAGGACGGCGACTTCGTCGAGCATCTCTTCGTCGCCTCGGCGCACAGCTACGTCCTGGTCTTCACCCAATCCGGAAGGGTCTTCTGGATCAAGGTCTACGACATCCCGCAGGCGGGGCCGGCGGCCAAGGGCAAGGCGATCATCAACCTGCTGAATCTCGAGGGCAGCGACGCCATCGCCACCACCATTGCGGTGCGTGACTTCGCCTCCGACCGCTACCTGGTCTTCGCCACCGAGAAGGGGACGATCAAGAAGACGGCGCTCTCCGAGTACGGCAACCCCCGCGCCGGCGGCATCATCGCGATCAACCTCGACGAGGGCGACCGGCTCCTCTCGGTCAAGAACACCGACGGCAGCAAGCACCTCTTCATGGCCACCGCCGACGGCATGTCGATCCGCTTTCCGGAGTCCGACTGCCGGCCGATGGGCCGGGCGACGGCGGGCGTGCGCGGCATCTCGCTGCGCAAGGGCGACCGGGTGATCGGCATGGAGGCGCTCGAGAAGGAGGGCGCCATCCTCACCGCCGCCGAGCGCGGCGTCGGCAAGCGCACCCCCATCGGCGAGTATCGCGAGCAGGGCCGCGGCGGCCTCGGTGTGATCAACCTCAAGGTCGGGACCAAGACCGGGCCGGTGGTCGGCATCGTCCAGGTGCAGCCGGGCGACCAGCTGATCCTCATCACCCAGGAGGGGATGATCATCCGCACCGCGGTCGACGGCATCCGCGAGATCGGCCGCTCGACGCAAGGCGTCCGCCTCATCAACCTCGAAGGTGACGACCGCCTGGTGGCGATCGCCAAAGTCCTCGAGCGCGACGACGACCCGGAAGGCCTCGTGGAACTCCCGCCCGAAGAGGACGAAGCGCAGGGCACGCTCGAATAGCCGGCCCGTCCGGCGGCTTCAGGGCTCGAGCGTGAGCGCGACCATCGTCGGGCGATCGAGCGCGAGGAACGGCAGCTCGAGCGGGCGGAGCGCGAGCTCCACGCCGCCGCCGGCGGCCGCGACACGGCTTTCGACTGCGGCGCGAAAGCGCCGCGCCGGGTCCTCGCTCGAGACGATCGTCGCCACCGTCCCCGGCGCGAGCTCGGCCGGCAGCCGAGCTGCGGCCGCCGCCGGCAAAGCGAGTCCGAGCGCGGTCTTTCCGGCCGCGACGAACTCGAGGATCGGCTTGCGGCGCTTGGCCTCCGAACCCACGGCATAGAAGAACCGCACGACGTAGCCGTCCCCGGGCGCCCGCGGCAGAGCCGTGGAGAGACCCGTCTGGATCGTCACCAGGTCGCGTTGGGCGTCGGCCTGTCGCATGACGAGGTCGAGCTCTTCCGAGGCGCTGCGGCTTTCGCGCCCACTGACGCGGCGCCGGGCCTCGTCCTGCAGGAGCCGGAGCTCCCTGCTGGTCTCGTCGAGCTCGCGCTGGAGCTTCGCAAGATCGAGATCGACCAGCACTGCGCCCTTGCGCACCGGCTCGCCGGCGGCGACCGGAAGGGCGCGCACCGGCAGAGTCTCCACGGTCTTGAGAGCGGTGAAGCCGCCTGTCGGAACCCGCAGTCGGGCGACGCCGGAGATGGCGGTCTCGGGCTCCGCCGGGGGCGATTCGGCCGGCGCCTGAGCCGCGAGGTTCCCGGCGGCGAGCGCGACGACGGAGAAAGCGAAGCTCTGCGCGAACTGGCGACAGATCATGGCGGCCTCCCGGGAGCGCCGCTATGTTACTCCCTGGGCCCAGACCGACGCCGCGGGCGGGCCTTCAGCCTTCCGGCGCGGGAGCTGCGAGCAGCGCGCCGTAGCCCGCCGGCGAGGAAGGCGGGGACACCTAGTCGAGCTCGGCTGCGAGCAGGCGCACCCGGTCGTCGAGGTCGGCGTCCGTCTCCCACTCCAGGGGCTGGACGCCGAGTCCGGCGACCGCGGTGAGGTAGCGGCTGCGGCCGCCTTTTTCGAGGATCCGGAACGTTCCGGCAGCGATCGCTGCCACCTTCACGTGGTGCAGGACCCAGATGACGATCCCGAGCTGCTGCAGGAGCTCTCTGCGGTCGCAGAGCAGGATCAGTTCGTCGTAGGTGGTCTGCATCTTCGCCAACGGCGGCCAGTAAAGGAGGACGTCGGTCGCGCCGCTGCGCAACAGACGATCGAACTTCTCAATCAGATCCTCGCCGGCGCGATCAGGATCATCCTCCATCAGGAACGCCCGATGCCCGCCGGCGTTGAGGATCGCCGCGAGCCGGCGCCGCGTGGCCATGGGTGGGGGTTCCGGGCGCGCCGCGTCGTGCGCCGCCCACATGCCGGGACCCAGCAGAAAAATGACCGCCATCGCGCGCGCCAGGCGCCTAGCGCGAGAGACTCTGAAGCTCTTGGACTTCGGCCCGGCCCAGCTGCCGCTCCTGCAGCGCGATGTCGGCGCGGAAGCGCTCGAACGAGGCGAGAAACGCCGCACCCCGCTTCCCCAGCCGGTACTCCACCCGCAGCGGACCCGACTCCGCCGGCAGCGTCCGCGGCACGACCCAGAGCCCCTTGCGCAGGAAGGTCAAGGCACGATCGACCTGCGCCGGGTTGAGATCGAGCAATTTCTGGATCTCGGTGAACCGCTGCGGCGCCCCCTCGAGCGCAATGAGAATCCGCAGGTAGTCCTTGTGGCCGAGCAGGTCGAGAATCATGAAGACAGGTTACTTACAGTTTGTAAGTGTGTCAAGGCGCGGCGCGCCGCGCCGGCGTGACGACGACCTCCGCGGGTCGATCAAGGGCGAGGAAAGGGAGCTCGAGCGGACGCAGCGCGAGCTCGACCCCGCCGCTTGCCGCGCTGGCGGCGGAGCTGACCACCGTGGCGCGAAAGCGCAGGGCGGCGTCGGCGCCCGAGGTCACAGTGACCTCGGCCCCGGGAGGAAAATCTGCGGCCGCACCCTCTTCGAGCGTCACCGTGAGCGCTGTCTGGGTCGCCGCAACGAAGCTCACCAGCGGTTTCCTGCGCTTGGCCTCGGCGCCCGCGGCGTAGAAGTTTCGCACAGGATAGCCGTCCTCCGGGGCGCGCGGCTCGGCGATCGAGAGTCTGGTCTGCACCTCGAGCATGTCGCGCATCGCGTCCGCCTCCTGGATCGCCAGGTCCGTCTCGACACCGCGGCTCGGACCTTGAGAGAGCGTCGAGCCGCCGCCGCGCTGAACCTCCTTGTTGCTGGCCTGGTTTCGCTTCTCAGCCTGGATGGTGCGCAGGTCCTTCTGCAGCTGGCGGAGCTCGCGCTCGATCTTCTCGAGCTTGAGCTCTACCAGCACCGTGCCCTTTGCGACCGGCTCCCCGGCAGCGACCGGGAGGGCCACGACGGGAAGGGTCACAGCGGCCTTGAGCACCACCACCGAAGCCTCCGGCGCGAGGAGCCGCGCTGTCCCGCGAACCTCCGCGGTCGGGGAGGCCGGCGCGGCGGCTGCAAGTACAACGAAAAGCGCACTCGAGAAAAGCGTCTTGCGGACCATGGCGTCCTCCGGTGGACAGTGTCGCACGACCAGCAGGCAACCACCGGCCCAGGGGCGAAACTCCTACTGCCGGAGAGTACCCAGCAGCGCGCCGTAGCCTTCGCGGTAGGTGGGGTAACGGAAGGGATAGCCGGTCGCGTGCAGCAGGGCGTTCGAGCAGCGTTTGCTGGTGCGCTCGGGGCTCGCCACCCCTGGGGGATTCGGCTCCTCCTCGAGGCGCGGCAGCGGTGCGCTGAGCTCGACGGCGAGGAAGGTGAGGACTTCGGCGAGATCGACCGGGGCGTCGTCGACACCGAGGTAGAGCGGCGCCGGAGACGGCAGCCGCAGCAGGTGGGCCAGGGCGCCCGCGGCGTCGTCGCGGTGGATGCGGTTGGCGTAGCGCGGCGGGCCGGGCGGGTAGGTGGCGCGACCAGAGCGCACCAGGTCGAGGAGGCGCGTGCGCTCCGGGCCGTAGATGCCGGAGAGGCGGAGGACGATCGCCGCCGTCTCCGGCGCGGTCGCCGCATTGACCATGGCCTCGCCTTCGAGCAGCAGCCGGGCGCGGAAATGCGCCGCCTCCGCGGGCGAGCTCTCGTCGATCCACTCGCCACCGTCCTGGGCGTAGACGGCGGTGCTCGAAACGAAAAAAAAACGCCGAGGTGGCGAGCGCTGTACGGCCGGGGACGCGATCAGGTGGCGCACGCCGTCGACGTAGGCGCGGCGGTACGCCTCCGCGGTCGACTGGTCCGCCGCTGCCGCGTAAATGACGGCGTCGACCGCTGGCAGGTCGCGGAGGGTTGCCGGGTCGCAGAGGTCGGCGGCGAGGGGGCGGATCTCGCCCGGAAGGCTTTGCGGGCTCCGGCGCAGGCCGAACACCTCGTCGCCCGCGGCGGCCAACTCGAGGCCGAGGGCGGCGCCGAGATCGCCGCAGCCGGCGACGAGAACCCTCAATCGGTCGCCCGCTCGAGCAGCGAGATGCGCTCCTCGGCGAAGCGCGCCGCCTGTTCGCAGCAGCCGTTCATGCTGACCCCGAAGTACGACTGCCCGGCGACGTGCAGGCCGGCGAGCGGCGCGAGGAGCCCGGCGATCGCCGCCAGCCGCGCCGCGTGGCCGACGGTGTACTGGCTGATACCGACGTGGTGACGGAAGAGCCAGTGGCGCTCGGGCGCCACCGTCGTCTCGAGCCCCATCGTCCGCGCGAGGTCGGCGCGGGCGATACGCAGCAGTTCGTCCTCGGGCAGGCCGACAGCTTCGGCGTCGAGCGCCCCGCCGATCATCACCCGCAGCAGGACCTTGCCCGCGGGGGCTCTTTCGCCGGGAAAGACGCTCGAATCCCACAGCGCCCCGAGGATCCGCGGCCCGGCTCCAGTTGGATCGCGCGGCACGAGGAAGCCGAAGCCGTTGGGCGCCCCAGCGGCCTGTCCGAGCGCGCGGGCCCGGAACGTCGCCGCGTCGTAGGCGAGCGCCACGACCGCGAGCCCGGCCGAGGGGATGGCACGCAGGGTGGCCGCCAGCACCTCGTCGAGCGGCGCGACGAGCGGCGCCGCCTGCGCTGCGGGCACGGCCAGCACGACTTCGTCCGCCTCGAGCAGCTCGCCGCCGGTGAAGTCGAGCCGCCAGAGCCGTGTCGAACCATCGCGCCCGTCGATCCTCCCCAGACGCTCGAGGGCGCGGCCGCTCTCGACCGCCGCGCCCAAAGCTGTTGCGAGGGCGTCGGTGAAGGTCTGAATGCCGCCGCGGAACGAGGTCAGGCGGCCGGCGGGGCCGACCGGGCCGCCCGGACGCTCCATCTCCGGGGCGTCCTCTCCGCGGGCGCGAAGCTCCGCGAGTTGGCGCCGCGCGGCGCCGCGGGCGCGCTGCTTGGCGAGCATCGCCTTCACCAGCCCGCCGTGCTTCGCCTCCATCTCGGCCATCTTCGGGAAACAGCTGGCGAGCGAGAGCTGGCGGGCGTCACCGGCGAAGACGCCGGAGACCATTGCACCCACCAGGACATGCGCCGCCTCGGCGCCGATCCGCCGGCGTGCGAACTCATAGACCGTCTCGTCGCCGCCGGGATGCTGCGCTGCGAACGGCTCGCCGAGGACCCGCAGGCGCCCGGCGAGCGAGAGCACCGGGCAGGTGAGGAAGCTCCCGGGGCCGGAAGGCAGAAGATGGAGGCGGCCGTTGCGGAAGAGGAAGCGGCGCGCGGCGGCAGCGTCCGATGGGCAGAGGTCGTTCTGGAGGCCGAGCCGCCGCACGAGGTCGAGCGTCTCGGGAACGTTGTCGAGAAAGCCGTTCGGTCCCCACTCGACGCGGTAGGCGCCGTCGCGCTCGGTGCGCAGGTTCCCGCCGAGGCGCGGCGCGGCCTCCACCAGGCGGACGTCCAGTCCGCCGGGGACGCGCGCGGCGCGCTCACGGAGCTCGTACGCCGTGGCCAGCCCGGCGATTCCCCCGCCGACGACGACGATCCGCTTCATCCCGAGGCCTCCATGCGCGTGGCTGGCGCCAGCTCAGACCGTGCGCGAGAAGACCGGGCGGTTGGCCTCGCGCTTGGCCGCCAGATAGCGGTCGAACGCCATGCAGACATTGCGCACGAAGAGCCGCCCCGACGGCTGCACGGTGACCGCCGCAGCGTCGACCACGACGAAGCCCTCGGCCTCGACTTCATCCAGGGTTGCGAGCGACTCCGCGAAGTAGGCGTCGAAGTCGATTCCGAAGCGTTTCGCGACCGCGGCCTTGTCCACCCGGAAGTTGCACATCAGTTGGCGGATGACGAACTGGCGGATCCGGTCGTCGGCGTCGAGCCGGTAGCCACGCTCCACGGGGAGCTCCCCGGCATCGAGCGCCTCGTAGTAGCGCGACAGCTTCTTCTCGTTGGCGAAGAAGCCGCCTTCGACCTCGCCGATTCCGGAGACGCCGAAGGCGATCATGGCGTTCGAGGGCTTCACGGTATAGCCCATGAAGTTCCGGTCGAGCCGCCCGGCGCGCGCCGCGCGCGCCAGCTCGTCGCCGGGCAACGCGAAGTGGTCCATGCCGATCGGCTCGTAGCCGGCGTCGAGGAGCTTCTCGAGCGCCGCGAAGTAGAGCGCCATCTTGGCCTCGCGAGCGGGCAGCGCCGCCTGGTCGATCTTCTTCTGGTTCGGGCGGATCCACGGCACGAAGGCGAAGGAGTAGATCGCCAGCCGGTCGGGGCGGAGCTCGGTCACCCGGTCGAGACTGTCGCGGAAGGTCGCCTCGGTCTGGAGGGGCAGGCCGTAGACCAGATCGAGGTTGATGCCATCGGCGAACCCGACTCTCCGGGCGCTCTCCATCAGCGTCTTCGTCTGCTCGAAGGTCTGGCCGCGCCCGATCGCCTCCTGTACCTCGGGGGTGAAGTCCTGAACGCCGAAGCTCAGGCGATTGAAGCCCAGTCCGGCGAGCGCCTCGAGATGGGCCGTCGTGGTGACCCGGGGATCGACCTCGATGGCGCGCTCGGAGTCCGGCAGGAGCTCGAAGTGGCGAGCGACCAGGCCGAAAAGCTGCTCGAGCTGCGCCGGCTCGAGGTAGGTCGGCGTTCCGCCCCCCCAGTGCATCTGGATCAACCTGCGGCGCTCGGGCAGCAGGCCCGCGACGAGCTCGAGCTCGCGGCCGAGGTAGTCGAGATACTGCGCCGCGACCTCGCGCTTCGGCGTCGAGATGACGTGGCAGCCGCAGTAGCTGCAGTGCTTGGCGCAGAACGGGATGTGGACATAGAGGCTGAGCGGCTCACCGGCGTGCTCACGGTTGGCCTTCGCCAGGTGCTCGCGATAGACGCTCGCACCCACGCCGTCGTGGAACTCGACGGCGGTCGGGTACGAGGTATACCGCGGGCCGGGGCGGTCGAAGCGCTGCACCACCTCGGGGTCCGGAATCGCGATGCGTGTCGTCATGGTCTCCCCCCGGAGCCACTCAAGGTCGCAGCGGTCGCACCGGTCTCGGTGCGCGCGTGCACATGGTCGACCAGTCGCGCGACTTGGTCGGGATCGGTCACCGGCTCGATGCCGTGGCCGAGGTTGAAGATGTGCCCAGGCGCCGGGCCCGCCGCGGCGAGCACCCGGTCGGCGAGCCGGAGGAGCTCCGCCGGCGGTGCCATGAGCGCCGCCGGATCGAGGTTCCCCTGCACGCCGATGTCGGGACCCAGAATAGCGCGGGCGCGTGACAGCGGCAGCCGCCAGTCGATGCCGGCGACGTCGAGCGGCAGGCCGGGGAGCTGGTCGAGGAGCGTCGAGCCCTGGTTGGGGAAATAGATCAGCGGCAACCCGAGCGGCGCGAGGCCGGTGAGGACCTTCCGGACGGCCGGCAGCGCATGACGGGCGTAGGCCTCGGGAGAGAGGATCCCCGCCCAGGAGTCGAAGATCATCAGCGCCTGCGCGCCGGCCTCGGCCTGGGCGGTGAGATAGGCGACCGTCTGCGTGGCGAGCTTGTCGAGCAGCCGGTCGGCGGCCTCGGGCTCCTGAAACAGGAAGCTCTTGGCGACGAAGAAGCCCTTCGAGCCGTGCCCTTCGACCAGGTAGCAGTAGAGCGTGAACGGCGCGCCGGCGAAGCCGATGAGCGGCGTCTGCGCGGGCAGCGCCGCCCGCAGGCCGCGGATCGCCGCGAAGACCTGGGCGGCGTTCTCCTGCGGCGGCGGCAGACGGAGCGCGTCGATCGCCGCGGGCGTCCGCAGAGGCTGCGAGAAGACCGGCGCGGGATGGAACTCGAGACCGAGACCGAGGCCGTCGAGCGGCGTCAGGATGTCACTGAACAGGATCGCCGCGTCGAGAGCAAAACGTCGCACCGGCTGCAGGGTCACTTCGACCGCGAGCTCGGGCGTCCGCACCATGGTCAGGAAGTCGTGCTTGGCGCGCAACGCCCGGTACTCGGGGAGGTAGCGCCCGGCCTGGCGCATGATCCAGATCGGCGTGTGCGGGACCGGCTGGCGCTTGCAGGCGGCGAGAAAGGGTGGCACCGGCGATGGGGCGCTCACGTCGACGGTCATCTGGCGTCCTCGGCGAGCCACTCCGCCGCTTGCACCGCATAGTAGGTGAGGATGATGTCGGCGCCGGCGCGCTTGATGGCGATCAGGCTCTCGAGCGCCACGCGACGCTCGTCGATCCAGCCGCGCTCGACGGCCGCCTTGATGCAGCTGTACTCGCCCGACACCTGGTAGGCCGCGGTCGGCATGCGGAAGGTGTCCTTTACCCGCCAGATGATGTCCAAATAGGCGCCGGCCGGCTTCACCATCACGATGTCGGCCCCCTCCTCGATGTCGAGCGCCACCTCGCGCAGCGCCTCGTCGGCGTTGGGCGGATCCATCTGGTAGCCGCGCCGGTCACCGAACGCCGGCGCCGACTGCGCGGCGTCGCGAAACGGGCCGTAGAAACCGGAGGCGTACTTGGCGGCGTAGGAGACGATCGGCAGGGTCTCGAAACCGGCCTCGTCGAGCGCCTCGCGGATCGCGCCGACCCGTCCGTCCATCATGTCGGAGGGGGCGATCGCGTCGGCGCCGGCCCGGGCGTAGGCGACCGCGGCGCGCGCCAGAAGCGGCAGCGTGGCGTCGTTGTCCACCTCTCCGGCGGCGGTCAGCAGGCCGCAGTGGCCGTGGCTGGTGTACTCGCAGAGGCAGACGTCGGCCCAGACGAGGAGCGTCGGGATCTCCTTCTTGAGCTCCCGGATGGCGCGCGGCACGATCCCCTCGGGGTCGTAACCGGGGCTGCCCTGTGCGTCCTTGTGGTCGGGGATGCCGAACAGGATGACCGCCGGCACGCCGAGCGCGTGGGCGCGGCGCGACTCCTCGACCAGCCTGTCGATCGAGAGCTGCGCGACGCCGGGCATGCTGGCGATCGGATTCACCACGTTCTCGCCGTCGATGACGAACAGCGGATAGACGAAGTCGCGGGCGGAGAGCGAAGTCTCGGCGACCATCGACCGCCAGGCGGCGTTGGCGCGCAGACGGCGCGGGCGTTGAGTCAGCAACGACATGTCGGATTCCTTTCAGTAAAGCGGGCATGAGCGAGAGCGGCCGCCGCGACCAGGCCGTCGAGCGTGGCCGGATCGGCGACGGCGTCCGCGGTGCGGCCGCGGCGCGCGAGCGCTCCGGCGGTCGTCGGGCCGATGACGGCCACGGCGCTCCGGTCGAGGAGCCGGCCGAGGGCCGGCTCGCCGAGCGCTCCGGCGAGACCATCGACCGCCGACGGCGAAGCGAAGGTGACGACATCGACCTCTCCACGGGCCACCGCCTCGAGACGGGCGGCGAGCGTCGCGGCGTCGACCGGCGCGTCGGTGGTGCGATAGGCCTCGACGCGCACCACATCGGCGCCGAGCGCGGTGAGACCGTCCGGGAGCGTCGCGGCGGCGCGATCGCTGGCCGGAAAGAAAAGGCGCCGGCCGGTGAGCCCGCCCGGAGTCTCGGCGAAGCTCGCGAGCAGCGCCTCGCCCTGGAACTCCTGCGGCGTGCGATCCACGCGCCAGCCGTGCTCGCGCGCCGCAGCGGCAGTCGCGGCGCCGACGACGGCGACCCGCAGGTCCGGTGGCAGCGTGGCACGGCGTTCGGCCACCGCCTCGACGGCGTGCGCACTGGTGAGCACGAGCCAGTCGAAGCCCTCGAGCGCCGCGAGCCCGGCGGCGAGTGCCGCGGGATCGGACGGCGGCGCGAGCGCCACCCCTGGCCAGTGCAGCACGCGCGCGCCGGCGCTCTCCAACCGAATGGCGAGCGGACCGCCGGGCGGTTCGTCGCGGGTCACCACGACGCCGAGGTCGGAGAGTGGGCCAGGCGGGTTCACGGCTTGGCGTCTCCGGCGCGGCGAATGGCCGCCAGGATCTCCGCCGCGCCGCCCGCGATGAGCTCCCCGGCGAGCGCCCGCCCGAGAGCCTCCGGATCGGAAGCGGGGCCGCTTCGCCGGCCGGAGACGTAACGGCTGCCGTCGACCGACACCACCTCGGAGCGGAGCGTGAGCAGCTCGCCCGCGAGGGTCGCGAGGGCGCCCACCGGTACCTGGCAGCCGCCCTCGAGCGTCGAAAGGAGGGCGCGCTCGGCGGCGGTCGCGCGCTGGGTCGGCGGATGGTCGAGCTGGCTCACCCAGCCGCGGGTGGCGTCATCGCCGCTGCGGATCTCGACCGCGACCGCCCCCTGCGCCACCGCCGGCAGGAAGCGATCGAGCGGCAGAAACTCGGTGATGTGGCGCTCGAGGCCGAGCCGCTTGACTCCCGCGGCGGCGAGGATGATCGCGTCGTACTTGCCCTCCTCGACCCGGCGCACCCGCGTCGGCACGTTGCCGCGCAGGTCGACGAGCTCGAGGTCGGGGCGATAGCGGGCGAGCAGCGCGCGCCGTCGCAGGCTGCTGGTGCCGACCCTGCCGCCGGCCGGCAGCGTTGTGAAACCGGCCCCGGCGGCCCCGCCCGCGGCAATCCAGACGTCGCGCGGGTCTTCGCGCTCGAGCACCGCGGCGACCGCGAGCCCGGGAGGGAGCTCCGTCGGCAGGTCTTTCAGGCTGTGCACCGCGAGGTCGACATGGCCGGCGGCGAGCGCCTCTTCGATCTCCTTGGTGAAGAACGCCTTGCCGGGCACCTCGGAAAGCGGGCGGTCGAGGACATGGTCGCCCTCGGTGCGAATCTCCAGAATCTCGATTCCGGGCGCGCCCTCGAGGCGCGCGAGGAGGCCCGCGACATGATGAGCCTGCCAGAGCGCGAGCTCGGAGCCGCGGGTGCCGATGCGGAGCTTACGGTTCACGACGATTCCCCCTGAACGGTGAAGCGATAACCGACGCCGCGCACGGTATGGAAGTGCTGCGGCTGCTGCGGGTCGCGCTCGAAGCGCTTGCGCAGCCGGACGATGAAATTGTCGACCGTGCGGGTCGACGGAAAGAGCTCGTAGCCCCAGGCCTTGTCGAGCAGCTCCTCGCGCGAGACGACCTCGCCGACGCGCTCGGCGAGCACCTTGAGGATGACCGCCTCCTTCTGCGTCAGCGGCTGGAGAGTGCCGTCCCACGAGCGCCCCTGGAGGCTCCCGAAGTCGAACTCGTTGCCGCCGAAGCGCAACACCTGCGCGGCGCCCGCGGTGGCGCGCTCGTACCAGCTCCAGCGCCGCAGAATGGTCTTCACGCGCGCCAGCAGCTCCTGCAGGTGGAACGGTTTCGGCAGGTAGTCGTCGCCACCGGCCTCGAGCCCCTGCACGCGGTCGTCGACGCTCGACTTCGCGGTCAGGAAGAGCACCGGCGTCTGCACGCCCTCGGCACGCGCCGTCTCGCAGATCGTGAAACCGTCGAGCCCCGGAAGCATGACGTCGAGGAGGATCAGGTCGTGGCCGCCGCGGCGGATCATCTCGAGCGCAGCCCGGCCCTCGCCGACGATCGAGACGCGATAGCCCTCGGCCTCGAGGTTCTCGGCGATGCCCTGGGCGAGATGCTCTTCGTCTTCGACCACCAGAATGGCGCGCGGCTCGCTCACGATTCCTCCTCGCACCTATCTGCGCCAGCTGCGTCATCGGCGGCATCCGGAGTCGCCGCCGGCCAGGCGGCGGTGAAGGTCGCGCCGCAGCCGGGGCCGGGCGAGGCGGCGGTCACCCAGCCGCGCTCGAGCTCGACGAAACGGCGCACGACGTAGAGGCCCAGGCCGGTGCCCTTGCTGGTGCGCCGCAGCTCGTCCCCCGGGCGATAGAACTTCTCGAACAGCTTCTCGGCCAGCGCCGGTTCGAAGCCGACGCCGTCGTCGGCGACCTCGAGCTCGACGAAGCTGCCGTGCGCCCGGCCGACGAGTCGGATCTCCTGGCTGCCTGCCGCCGTGGAGGAGCGCAGCGCGTTGTCGATCAGATTGCGCAGGACCGTTTTCGCCGCCGCCGGGTCGGCGGCGATCTCGAGGCGGGCGGGAATCTGCTGCGCGAAGCGGACGCCGTGCTCGGCGGCGCGCTCGGCGAACTCCTCGGCGACCCCCGCCACCAGGCGGTCGAGTGGCAGGCGCTCTTTGCGCAGGTGCGGCCGCCCGGCCTCGAGAGTGGCGGTATCGAGGATGCGACCGACCATCTCTTCGAGCCGACGGATGTCGCCGCGCATGCGCTTGACCAGCGCGTCGAGCTTCGCCGGTTCGGGGCGCCGCAGCGCGATCGTCTCGGCGGCGAGCTGGAGACTGGCGATCGGGCTCTTCAGCTCGTGGGTCACCGCGGCGATGAAGTTCTGCTGGCGGCGGCGCAGCTGGGCCTCGGCGGAGAGCGTCCGGCTGATCACCGCAACACAGCCGCCGAGCACGACGAGGAAGAAGGCACCCTCCCAGAGGTACTGGCGCAGCCGCCGCGCATGCTCCCCTTCGATCTCGGCGTAGGCGCTGGGCGGCACGGCGACCCGATGCGGGTGGACCTCGAGCGCCGGGAAGTACCCCGCGACGCGGTCCGGCGAGACGCCGTCGGCGAGCATACGCTCGGCGGCCTGCCGGTTGCCGTCGTGCAGAGCCGCGATGCGCTCGGATTCGCGGCGCACCATGCGGCGCTGATCGAGCATCCACCACACCACCTCGCCGGCCGAGAAGACCAGGATCGCGATGAAGGCGATACGCAGCGCGCGCTTGCGGTTGTGACTCAGAGTCATCGCTCAGCCACGAGCTCCGTCGGGACCGGCGAAGATCTCGCCGAGCGCCGCCGCCAGGCGGTCGAGATCTTCCGGGCGATGCGCGAGCGAGAGGAAACCGACTTCGTAGGCCGAAGGGGCGAGCGCGATGCCCTTCGCCAGCAGGCCGTGAAAGA
Source organism: Thermoanaerobaculia bacterium (assembly GCA_018057705.1). NCBI lineage: Bacteria > Pseudomonadati > Acidobacteriota > Thermoanaerobaculia > Thermoanaerobaculia bacterium. The sequence continues at coordinate 14,770 of JAGPDF010000054.1, forward strand.
TCCGCTTGTAGAGCGGAGCGGCGCCGGAGTCGATGGCGTCGGCACGGCGCGGCGGTACCCCCGCCTGGAGGCTCATCCAGAAGAGCGAGCCCTGCCGCACCAGCTGCACCGGGAAGGGGGCGCCGGCGAGCGCGGGCGCGAGGGCAGTTTCCAGATGCCGGCCGAGCTCCTCGAGCCGCGACCAGGCCTTCTCGCGCTCGAGGATGGCGAGCGTCGTGACGCCGGCCGCCATCGCCACCGGATTTCCGGAGAGCGTGCCGGCCTGGTAGACAGCGCCCTCGGGGGCGAGATGCCGCATGAGATCGCGCCGCCCGCCGAACGCTCCCACCGGCATGCCGCCGCCGAGGATCTTGCCGAAGGTCGCGAGATCGGGCGTGATCCCGTAGAGCTCGGCGGCGCCGCCGCGCGCCACCCGAAAGCCGCTGATGACCTCGTCGAAGATGAGCAGGGTGCCGGCGCGCGCCGTCAAGTCGCGCAGGTGGCGCAAAAACTCGGGGCGCTGGAGCAGCAGGCCGTTGTTGGCCGGCACCGGCTCGACGATCACTGCCGCGATCTGGTCGCCCTCGGCGGCGAAGAGCGCGTCGAGCGCCGCCTCGTCGTCGAGCGGCAGGACGCGGGTGAGCCCGGCGAACGGCGCCGGGACGCCGGCGGAGCTCGGCCGCCCGAAAGTCACCAGCCCGGAACCGGCGGAGACCAGGAGGTGATCGGCGTGGCCGTGGTAGCAGCCGGCGAACTTGACGATGAGATCGCGGCCGGTGGCGCCGCGCGCCAGACGGATGGCGCTCATCGTCGCCTCGGTGCCGGAGGAGACGAAGCGCACCTGCTCGAGGCCGGGGTAGCGCGCGACGACCGCCTCGGCGAGGTCGATCTCGCCGGCGCACGGCGCGCCGAAGGTCATGCCGCTTCCGGCGGCGGCGGCGACCGCCGCCAGGACCTCCGGATGAGCGTGACCGAGGATCAGCGGACCCCACGAGCAGACGAAGTCGAGGTAGCGTCGGCCGTCGGCGTCCTCGAAATGGGCGCCCTCGCCTTTCGCCAGGAAGAGCGGCGTGCCGCCGACCGCGCGGTAGGCACGGACGGGCGAGTTGACGCCTCCGGGGATGACGGCCTTGGCGCGCTCGAACAGGGCGCGCGAGCGCGGGCCGGCGGAATCGGTCGGGGTCTCTCGGGTCTCGGGCGGCAGGGTGGCGCTCATCGTCGGGTCTCCATCGCTCGCATAGCGGGCATCTCGGGCGCTTCTGAACTGTCTGCCAGCGGATCGAGGGCGCCGGCGATGTCGCTGAACTCGCGGAAGAGCTCGGCGTCGCCGGCGGCGAGGAAGCTCCCGACCGCCTCGACTCCGAGCTCGCTCGCGAGGCCGCGCAGGCCGACCGTCGGCAGGTGGGCGAGCCGCTTGGCGAGGGTCTCGGCCCAGCGCCCGAGCGCCTCGCGCTGGCGGGCGTCGAAGCCGGCGCCCTCCTTGGCGAGCAGGCGTTCGATGCCCTCCGCCGCAGTCTGGCGATAGCGCTGGTGGATGCGCGCCAGAACCGGCGACAGCACGCGCTCGGCGAGGCGGTGGCGCAGTTCGTCGAGCGCCGCGTCGACCAGCTCGCGCGCCGCGGCGGTCTCGGCCTGGCGGCGCGAGCGCTGCGCGTCGGCCTCGCGGTTGACCTCGTCCATCCCCAGGCGCTCGATGCCCACGGCGCGCGCCGCTGCCGGGTCGATGTCCGCCGGCACGGCGAGGTCCACGGCGAGCAGCGGCTCACCACTCTCGCTGCGCGCCGCGAGACGTTCGAGGCAGGGGCGGTCGAGGACGCACTCCGGGGCGCCGGTGGCGGCGACCAGCGCCTCGATGCGCGGCGGACGGGCGCGGAAGTCGTCGAGGCTCATGGCGACGGCGTTGCCGAGCTCGTAGGCCAACTCTTCGGCGCGCTCGAGGGTGCGGTTGACGACCACCAGCGGCACGTTCTCTCTCGCCAGCGCCTCGCCGCACTTCCTGGTCATCGGCGAAACGCCGATGAGCGCCACGCGGCCGGGCGAGCGCCGCACGCGCTCGAGCAGATGGTCGGCGGCGATTTCGGCGAGCGACAGGCGGCCCTCGCCGAGCGCCGAGTTGCGATGCACTTGGTGAGCGACGCGCAGCGCCTCTTCGACCAGCCGTCCGAGGAGGCCGCCGGCGGCGCCGGCGGAACCCGCACCGCGTGCCGTCTCGAGCGCATCGCGCAATTGCCCCTGGATCTCGCGCTCGCCGACCTGCGCCGAGTCGAGTCCGGCGGCGACGACGAACAGGTGCTCGACGGCGCCCTCGCCGTGCCAGCCGCGCAGCAGATGCTCGGCCTCGCCCGGCTGCGGCTCCTGGCCGGCGAGCACGCGGAAGACGTCGCGGCGCCGATCGCCGGCGCGGCGGCCGTCTTTCTCGCGGTAGAGGATCTCGACGCGATTGCAGGTCGCGAGGTACACGAGCTCGGAGACACCCAGCTGGGCGGCCAGGTTCGCGACCGCCGCTTCGCGCGCTTCGCGGGCGACGGTGAAGCGCGCGACCGCGTCCGCGCCCTGCGTTCTGAAGGTCAGACCGACGAGTCCGATGGCGTCCATGTCGCGTTTCTAGCAGCGCATTTCGGGGGAATTGTCATGGAACTGTCACCGCGGAGAAAGACTGCCCCACAGGGTGGGAGAGCCACCGCTCAGCCGGCCGGCCGCGCCTTCATCGCCCCTGCCCGGCGGGCGGTTTCCGCGGCGGTATTGGATGCCGCGGCGCTGCTTGCCGCGGCGCCGGCGCTCGCGGCGTCGACCCAGCCGGCCAACTGTCGCACCACGAGGTCCGTCAGAAAGTCGAGATGATCGTCGCGCTCGTTGAGACAGGCGAGGAAGCGGAAGCGCTCGCCGCCGTGATGGACGAAGATCTCGCGATTCAGCTGATCGATCTCCTCGATCGTCTCGAGGCAGTCGGCGGAGAAGCCGGGACAGATGACGTCGAGAGACCGCACGCCCTGCTTCGCGAGCGCCTCGACAGTGCGGTCGGTGTACGGCTTCAACCACTCCTCCTTGCCGAAGAGCGACTGGAAGGAGAGCTGCCAGCGATCGGCCGGCAGCGCGAGGGCTTCGGCGAGGAGCCGCGCCGTCTTCTGGCAGTAGCAGAAGTACGGATCGCCGTCGTCGAAGTAGCGCTGCGGCATGCCGTGGAACGACATCAGGAGCTTCTCCGGAGGGCCCTCGGCCTGCCAGCGTTCGCGCACGCTCGCGGCGAGCGCGGCGATGTAGCCCGGCTCGTCGTGGTAGGTCTCGATGGTGCGCAGGCCCGGCACCCAGCGGGTCCGGGTGAGCTCCGCGAAGACGGCGTCGAAGGTCGAGCCCGCGGTGGCGGCGGCGTACTGTGGATAGAGCGGCAGGACGAGGATGCGCCGGCAGCCCGCCGCGGCGAGCTCGGCGAGCGCCTTGGCGATCGACGGGTTGCCGTAGCGCATACCGAGCGCGACCGCGACCTGATCGCCAACTCGCGCTCGCAAGCGCTGTTCGATCCCCGCCCGCTGGCGCTGGGCCGTGACGAGGAGCGGCGACCCCTCGGGAGTCCAGACCTTGCGGTAGAGCTCCGCCGACATCTTCGGCCGCGTCGTCAGAATGAAGAGGTGCAGAATCGGCAGCCACTTCCACCGCGGCAGCTCGATCACCCGCGGATCGGAGAGGAACTCCTTGAGATAGACCCGCAACGCCCCCGGCGTCGCCGCATCCGGCGTCCCGAGGTTCGACAACAACACCCCCACCCGCGGCGGGCGCCCATGGTCGAACCTGTCGGGAGACTCCAGCCGGTCGTACATCGCATCGGACTCTAGCAGCGCGCGTCCGGGCGCGCCGCGGGCGATACTCGCCCGGCAGCCGCGCAACGCCCACTCCGTGGCAGGATCTGCGGAATGAAATTCGGGGGGTTGTTGCGGGTGCTGGGGGTGAATGCGGTGCCGGTCGGCGGGGTGATGCTCGCCGGCTGGTCGACCGGGACGGGGCTCGCGCTCTACTGGTGCGAGACGCTCATCGGCACGGCGGCGAACGCCGTGCGCATCGTGCAGCACCGGCGGATGACGGGAAAGCGCGGGCACTACCGCGGGCAGCTCGGGGTGGAGGTCAACTCGGGCGAGAGCTCACCCTCGTCGCGGCGCGCGCCGCGTTCCGGGCGGGCGAAGACGCAATGGAAATCGTTTCTCTCCGAGTATCTGACCGGCAGCCTCGTCTTCACCCTCGCGCACGGCCTCTTCCTCGCCATCATCCTCGGCGCTGTGGTGAAGAGCTGGCCGGCGAAGGAAGACCTGCTCTTCGGCCTTGCCGGCATGGCGCTCTTCCAGGTCGGCGGTCTGGTGTTCGATCTCTTCTCGCTCAGGGAGTGGCCGTTCGCCCGGCTCAAAGTGCAGGTGCAGAGCGCCATGGGGCGGGTCGTGCTGGTCCATGTCGCGATCATCTTCGGGATGGGGCTCGTCATCTGGCTCGACAAGCCCGGTTCCTTCTTCTGGGTGTTCGGCGGCCTGAAGACGATCACCGACATCGGCGGGCTGTTCTCCGGAAAGAGCGGAGCGCAGGCTGAGGCGAGCGCCGACGCGGCGCCGCCGAAGTGGGCGAAGAGCGTGATCGGCAAGATCGCCCCGGGCGAGGACTTCGACGCCTACTGGAAGCGCGAGCGCGAACGCGAGCGCGCCGAAGCGGCGGCGGACGAGGAAGTCCTGCCGCAGAGGAAGCGATGAGCGCCGACGCAGAGGAGAGCCGCGTCGGCGCGAAGTTCTACCGCATCGCGTGGATCTTCTATCTCGCCCTGGCGATCGCCGGGCTCCTGTGGATCGGCACTCAGCGCGGTCGCCTGGGGATCGAGCTCTTCGTCGACCCCGGGAGCTGGTGGATCGACCTCGGCGCCGGCGTCGCGATCGGCGCGGCGCTACTCGCGCTCTGGTGGGCGTTGCGGCGCTTCTTCGCTGCGGCGAGGAGCCTCGAGGACGAGCTCGCGGCGCTCCTCGCCCCGCTCTCGGTCGCCGAGGCGGTGTCGCTCGCGCTCATCTCGGCGGTCGCCGAGGAGCTCTTCTTTCGCGGCGCGCTGCAGGGTGCCATCGGCTTCCTGCCGGCGGCGGTGCTCTTCGCGCTGATGCATGCTGGCCCCGGCAAGGGCTTCCGCATCTGGACGCTGTTCGCGCTCGCCGGCGGTCTCGCCCTGGGCGCCCTCGTCGCGCTGCGCGGTCCGCTGGGCGGCGCGATCGTCGCCCACCTGATGGTGAACGGCGTGAACCTCGTGCGCCTGGCGCGGCGCGCGCCGCAGTCAGCCGAGCCATCCGAGCTATCCGAGCCAGCGCCAGCGTCGGCCGCTTCCGATCCGGACGATCCCGCCGCCCATGAGTGAGGCCGAGAGCCCGGCGCTCTTGCGCGCGCGTCACTTCTCGGCGCTCTGCGACCTCGACGAGGCCGGCCGCGCGGCCGGACTCGCGGCGCTCGCGGCGCACGACCCCGCGCTCGCCGCCGAGGTCGCCCGGATGCTGGCGCTCGACGCCGAAGAGCAGGGTCCGATCGAAGAGCTGCGCGGCGAAGTCGCCGACGCTGCCGGCCGGCAGCTGCTGTCTGGGGAGCTGGGCGACGAGCCCGGCCACGCACCACCCGAGCGCCTGGGGGCCTGGAAGCTCGGCCCCAGGCTCGGCGCCGGTGGCATGGGCGAAGTCTGGTCCGCCGAGCGGGTCGAGGGCGGCTTCACCCAGCGCGCGGCGGTGAAGCTGGTGCGCTCCGGCGTCTCGAGCCTCGAGATCGCGGCCCGCTTCCGCCGCGAGCGTCAGGTGCTCGCCCGCCTTCAGCACCCCGCGATCGCCCGTCTCCTCGACGGCGGCGTGGCGCCCGACGGCCGGCCCTGGTTCGCCATGGAACGCGTCGACGGCGAACCGATCACCGTCTACGCCCGCTCGCGCGGGCTGGCGCTCGCCGCCCGCCTGCGACTGGTGATCGAAGTCGCGCGCGCCGTGGACGCCGCGCACCGCAGTCTCGTCGTGCACCGCGATCTCAAACCGTCGAACATCCTGGTCACCAACTCGGGCGAGCCGAAGCTGCTCGACTTCGGCCTCGCCAAGCTCCTCGAGCCGGAGAACGACCCGCAGCTGACGAGGAGCGATGTGCGCGCCCTGACGCCGGCCTACGCCGCGCCGGAACAGATCTACGGCGAAGCGGTCACGGTGGCGACCGACGTCTACGCGCTCGGCGTGCTGCTCTACGAGCTGGTCACCGGCGAGCTGCCGCATGCGCGGCGTTCGCCGACCCCCGAGGGGCTCGCCGACGAGATCTCACGCGAGACGATCGAACGCCCTTCGAGCCGCGTGCGCCGCACCTCCGGACTGACCACGGCCGAGGGAGGCGGTGGCGCGGTGATGGTCATCGCGGGCCTCTCCCGGGCGCGTCTCGCCCATCGCCTCAAGGGCGACCTCGACACCATCGCACTCACGGCGTTGAAGCGCGAACCGGAGCGCCGCTACGGCACCGTGGCGGCGTTCGCCGACGACCTCGAGCGCTTTCTCGCAGGGCGCCCGGTTTCCGCGCGCCCGGACACGCTCGGCTATCGGACGAAGAAGTTCGTCAGCCGGCATCGCGTCGCGGTGGCGGCGGCGCTGCTCGTGGCGCTGGCGCTCGCCGTCGGTGCGGCCGCCGCGCTCTGGCAGGCGCGCGCCACCCGGATCGAGAGCGAGCGCACGGCGCGGGTGCGCGATTTCCTGGCCTCGATCTTCGGCAGTCTCGATCCCGACCTCGGTCCCGGCCGCGACGCCTCGGCGGCAACCCTCCTCGCCGACGGCGCAGCGCGGGTCGAGGCCGAGCTTGCCACCGAGCCGCGCATCGCGGCCGAGCTCTACGCCGCCCTCAGCCGCGCCTGGCTGGCGCTCGACCGCTACGACGAGGCCGAGCGCCTGGCGCAGCGCAGTCTCGATCTCGCTCGGGCGAGCGCTGGCGACGACTCGATTCTCGCGGCAACGAGCCAGGCTCTCGTGGGCGAGATCGCCACCGCGCGCGAGGATCTCCCGGCCGGGGAGCGCGAGCTGCGCGGAGCCCTCGCGCGGCTCGCACGCCTCAAAGATGGCGCTGGCGGTCGCCCGGGGCTCGCCGTCGCCCGCGCCGCGGCGGCGCTGGGGCGGAATCTGAACGCGCAGCGGCGCCATGCCGAGGCGCTCGCGCTCTCCGAGGGGGCCTACGTCGTGTTGGCGCGCGAGCTCGGTCCCGGCGACCGCGAGGCGGTGCGCGCACTGCTAGCCGCGAGCCAGGCGCTGCGCTTCAGCGATCGCGCCGCCGAGGCCGCCGGGCGGATCGCGGGCGCCCGCGAGCTGCTCGAGCGCTCTCCGGCCGTGAATCCGGTCACCCGCGCCCTGCTCGATGTCGAGCGCGCCCATGTCGAGCTCCACCTGCGCCACCCCGCCACAGCGCTCGCCGCCGCCGAGGCGGCACTCGCCAGCCTCGCCGAGACACTCGGCCCGGAGAGCGCGGCGCGGGCGAGTGCTCTCCAGGCGAGGGCTCTCGCCCGCATGCAGGGTGGCGACTTCGGCGGCGCCCAGTCCGATCTCGACGCCGCGATCGCGGTCCTCCGGGCGCTCGACCCGGACCATCCGAGGCTCGCCAGCGTCCAGATCGATTTCGCCCTCGTGCTCGAACACCGCGGCCGGATCGACGACGGGATCGCCCTGCGCCGCGAGGTCCTGGAGTCGAGTCTGCGCCGGGCCGGTCCCGAGAGCGCCGAGGTCCGCAACCAACGGGCCCTGCTCGGCGCGGTACTGCGCACGGCCCAACGCTACCCGGAGGCGGAGATCGAGCTTCGCGAAGCGATCCGGCTGGAGCAGAGCTCGGCGGAGCGCGCCGGCGAGCATGCGGTGAGCGCCGCGAGGATCGATCTGGGAAACCTCCTGCTCGCGACCGGCCGCCCAGGTGAGGCGGTCGCGCTCCTGCGGCAGCGCCTCGAGCGCATGCTGGCGCTCGGCTCGTCGGCGCCGCGTTACGAGCTCACCGTCACACGGCTCCACCTCGCCCAGGCACTCCTCGCGGTCGGCGACGGTCCGAGCCTCGCCGAGGCGCGACGGGTGGCGACCGAGGTGGCAGAGGCGGAAGCCCGGATCGCGCCCGGCGAAGAGCGCAGCCCGCACGAAGTCCTCCCGGCCTTCGTGCTGGCGCGCGTCGACCTCGCCGAAGGCAACCTCGCCGATGCAAGGCGGGGCTTCGAGGAGGCGCTGGCCCTCTGGCAGCGGGCCGGGCGCGGAAGCAGCGCGGCGTCGGGCGAGGCGCACCTGCTCCTGGGCGAGACCCTGCTGCGCCTCGGCGAGCGCACGGCGGCCGAGGCCGAGCTGCGGGCGGCGTACGAGCTCCTCTTCCGCCGCAGCGGCGCGAATCACGCCGACACTCTGCGCGCCAAGGCGCGCCTCGACGAGTTGAAGAGCGGCCCCGGGACTGGGCGGCAGCCTGCCGCGCAACTCCCGCCGGCGGGCAGGAGATGACTTCTCACAGGGAGCGACGTCCATGACACGGAATCGACGAATCTCACGTTCACGACGACAGACCCTTACGGGCCTCGCGGCCGGTTTCCTCCTCGTCACGCTAGCCTGTGACCGGCCGGGGTCATCGGAAGCCGTGAAGGCCGGGGAAGCCGCCAAAGCCGCGCCGGCAGCCCCAGCGGCGCCCGCCGCGGGCGTGCCGCACGGCGGCGGCGGCGGGGAGAAGGCGCTCGCCGCGGAGGGCTCGACCGTCACCACGGCGACCTTCCGATTCGAGTTGCCCGCAACCTGGCGGCGGGAACAGCCGTCCTCGGGTATGCGGCTCGCGCAAGCGGTGGTGCCGGGCGAGGCCGGGCCCGGCGAACTGGCGGTCTTCCACTTCGGTGCCGGCCAGGGCGGCGGCGTCGAAGCGAATTTCGAGCGCTGGCTCGGGCAGGTCGAACAGGCCAAAGGTAGTTCCCCCGAGCGCGGCGATTTTGCCGCGGGGGAGTTCCAGGTCACCTGGATCGACGCCCGTGGCACCCTCCTGCCCTCGAACATGGGGAGCGGGCCCGCGACGCCACAGCCGGGCTTCCGCCTCCTGGGTGCGGTCGTCGAAGGCGAGGGCGGTCCCTGGTTCTTCAAGGTGACCGGTCCCGAGTCGACGCTCGCCAGCGAGCGCGAGGCGTTCTTCGGCCTGCTGCGCGGCGTGGGGCGCCCCTGACATCTGGGAGTCCGGGCGAAGCCGGGGCGGAACCGGCGCGGAAACGTCCCGGAGCGTGCACCCCTCTGGTAAGCTCTAAGACCCGCCGAGCCGGATCTGCCGGGGCTACTCGAGAGAGACTCATGACCGCCAAATCCAGCCCTTCCGATGATGTCTTCGCCCTGATCGAGCGCGAGCAGGGCCGCTATCTCGCCGAGCTCAAGGAGTACCTGCGGATCCCGTCGATCTCGACCGACCCGGCCTACCGGCAGGACATCGACCGCTGTGCCGATTGGCTGATGGCGAAGATGCAGGCGGCCGGCCTCACCACCGAGAAGATCGCCACCGCCGGGCACCCGCTGGTCTATGCCGAGTGGCTGGGCGCCGGCCCGGACAAGCCCACCGTGCTGTTCTACGGCCACTACGACGTGCAGCCGCCCGACCCGCTCGACGAGTGGCGCAACCCGCCGTTCGAGCCGACCGAAGAGGGCGACTGCCTGGTCGGCCGCGGCACGACCGACGACAAGGGGCAGTCCTACACCCACGTCAAGGCGGTCGAAGCGATGCTCGCCGTGCGCGGCAAGCTCCCGGTGAACGTCAAGTTCCTGGTCGAGGGCGAAGAGGAGGCAGGCGGCGAGGCGATCGAGAAGTTCGTCCGCGCCGACGCCGGCCGGAAGCTCGCCTGCGACGCCGTGGTGGTCTCCGACACCTCCCTCTGGGCGCCCGGCATTCCGGCGCTCACCTACGGCCTCAAAGGGCTCGCCTACTTCGAGATCCGCGTCCAGGGCCCGAATCGCGACCTGCACTCGGGGGTGTACGGCGGCGGGGTCGCCAACCCGGCGAACGCCCTGGCCGAGATCATCGCCAGCCTCCGTGACTGCACGACCGGCGAGATCCGCGTCGAGGGCTTCTTCGACGACGTGCGGCCGCTCGCCGACTGGGAGCGCAAGGAGTTCGCGGCGCTCGACTTCGACGAGAGCGAAGTGAAGACCGATCTCGCCGTCGACGCGCTCCCCGGCGAGAGTGGCTACACCTACGTCGAGCGCACCTGGGGCCGTCCGACCTGCGACGTCAACGGCCTGTGGAGCGGCTACCAGGGCAAGGGCGCCAAGACCGTGCTGCCGGCGAAGGCCGGCTGCAAGGTCTCGTTCCGGCTCGTCGCCGACCAGAAGCCGGCGAAGATCGCCGAGCTCGTGCAGGCGCATGTTGCCAAGGTCACGCCGCCCGGCGTGACGGTCGAGGTCGAGTATCTCCACGGCGCCGATCCGGTGGCGGTCGACGCCACCGGTGCGATCGCCCACGAGGCGCTCGCGGCACTCGAAGAGGTCTGGGGCAACCGCGCGCTGCGCACCCGGAGCGGCGGCTCGATTCCGATCGTCGGGACCTTCTCGGGGGTTCTCGGCGTCCCGGTCCTGCTGATGGGCTTCGGCCTCGAAGACGACCGCCTGCATTCGCCGAACGAGAAGTTCAACATCAGCCATTTCTACTCCGGGATTCGGGCCGTGGCACGATTCCTCGACCGGTTGGCCGCCATGCCGGTGACCGCGGCGACACCCGGGAAAACGACGCAGACTGCGGGGTCGGGCTCGTGACCGGAACCCACAAGAAGCCGCCGATCGAGCGCGAGCTGAAGTTCGCCGGCGTCGATCTCGACCAGTTGCGCTCGCGCCTCCTGGAGCTCGAGTGCGAGCGCCTCGGGCCGCCGTCGAACGAGGACAACTGGCTGCTGGACAGGAAGGGCGAGATTCACGCTTCCGGCGGCGTGCTGCGCGTCCGTCAGGACGGCCGCGGTGCGCTCATCACCTTCAAGGGCCCGGCGTCGTTCGACGGTCCGGCCAAGCTCCGGCGCGAGCTCGAGATCGAGGTCCAGGATTCCGAGAGCGCGCTCGCGCTGTTCACCGCCCTGGGCTACGACGTGGTGCGGCGTTACCAGAAGATCCGCGAGGAGTGGCGGCTCGGGTCGGAGACCATCTGTCTCGACCACACGCCGATCGGCGACTTCGTCGAGTTCGAAGGCGTCAAGGCCGAAGCGGTCGCGAAGCGCTGCGGCTTCGATCTGACGACGTCGCTGAACAAGAGCTACCTGATGCTCTACGAGGACTACATCGCCGAGCACCCGGACGCACCGCGCGACATGATCTTCCGCGACAACCCCTAGCCGCCCGCCGGGACGCGCTTTCGGCGTCCCCGCACTCCTTCATCCGAACCTTGCCCCGCCCCTGCCTGCGCGCGCTCGTCCTCGCCGCCGGCCGCGGCGAGCGTCTACGCCCGCTGACCGCGACGCTCCCGAAGCCGCTGCTGCCGGTTTCGGGACGGCCGCTCCTCGCCTGGACACTCGAGCGCCTGCGCGCCGCCGGTTGCGAGGCGGTCGCCATCAACCTGCACCATCTGGGTGGCCTGATTCGCGACCAGTTCGGCGACCGCTTCCGCGGTATGCCCCTGGTCTGGTCCGAGGAGCCCGAGCTTCTCGGCACCGCCGGCGCCCTGCCGCCGCTCGGCGCCTTCCTCGAGCCGGCCGACCGCGTGCTGGTCGTCAACGGCGACAGCCTCTGTCGCTGGCCGCTCGAGACGCTGCTCGCCGAGCATGCGAGGCGCAAACCGGCGGCCACCCTCCTCGTGCATCGCAAGGCCGACCCGCGCGCCTTCGGCGGCGGCGTGGCGCTCGAAGAGGACACGATCACCGCCTTCCGTCCGGGCAGCCTCGCGCACGCTTCGGCGCGAAGACACCTGGTCTTTGCCGGCGCCCAGGTCCTCGAGCCCAGGCTCCTGACGCGCATCCCGGAGGGACCTGGGGATCTCGTTACCGTGCTCTACGAGCCCCTCCTCGCCGAAGGCGCGCCGCTCGCCGCCGTGGTGACCGAGAGGCTCTGGCACGACCTCGGCACGCCGCGGCGCTACCTCGACGGGGTTCTCGACTGGACCTTTCGTGGCTCCGCCCGTGCCTCGCGCGTCGTCAAGGGCGCCGAGGTCGACCCGAGCGCCACGCTGCGCCGCACGATCGTGGAAGCCGGAGCGCATGTCGAGGCGGACGCCGATCTGCGCAGCTGCGTGGTGATGCGCGGCGCTAAGATCGGCAGAGGGGCAAAGCTGAACCGGAGCGTCGTTGGGCCGGGCGGCACCGTCGCTGCTGAGACCGCGTCCGAAGAGACGCTCTTCACCTTCGACAGCGAACGCGGCGAGACCACCGCGTCGAGGATCACGCGATGACGCCAAGAACGGCTTCTACCTTTACTGGTCTTTTCGCCGCGCTGACCGCGATCGTCGCCACGGGCGCGCCAGCGCCCGGAGAAACAGAAAAGAGCGGCGCGCCGGCCAGCGCACCGGTCTCGGTGGTCGCAGGCAAGCCGCGGCTGGTCGCCTCGCAGCTCGGCAGGGATGTCTCGCTGCGCGGCCTCTCGGTCGTCGATGACCGGGTCGTCTGGGTGAGTGGCGACAAGGGGACGATCGCGTTCTCGACCGACGGCGCGCGGAGCTTCGAGTCTCGCAACCCTCCCGAGTTCGCGGCGCGCGACTTCCGCGACATCGAAGGCTTCGACGAGCGCCGCGCCGTGGCGCTCGCGGTCGGTGCGCCGGCGCGCATTCTCCTGACCACGGATGGCGGCACGAGCTGGCGCGCGGTCTATCGCAACGAGCGCCCGGAGAGCTTCCTCGACGGTTTCGACTTCTGGGACGACCGGCGCGGCATCGCCTTCGGCGATCCGCTCGACGGTCGCTTCCTCATCCTCTCGACCGAAGATGGCGGCGCGACCTGGACCGAACTGCCGATTCCGGATCGCCCCCTGGCCTTCCCGGGCGAGGCCGCCTTCGCCGCGAGCGGCACGTCGATCCGGGTCTTTCCCGGGGGCCGGGTGGCTTTCGGCACGGGGGGCACGCGGGCGCGGCTCTGGGTCTCGGAGGACTACGGCGCGCATTGGCAGTCGCGGCATGCGCCGCTCCGCCAGGGAATCGACTCCGCCGGGCTGTTCTCGCTCGCCGGCACGCATGGCGCAGATACCGCGCATGCCGCGCATGCCGCGGATACCGAGTGGATCGCCGTCGGCGGCGACTACCGCGCCGACCGCGAGCGCCGCGAAGTCGCCTACGTCACCCGCGACCGCGGGCTCTCGTGGAGCGCCATCGTTCCGCCGCCAGCGGGCTTCCGCTCCGCGGTCGAGCCCCTGCCGGCAGCCCTCGGCGGCGGCTGGGTCGCCACCGGCACCTCGGGCACCGACATCGCAGCGAACACCGCCGCAGGCTTCGAGGCCCTCTCCGTCGAGGGCTTCCACGCCGTGCGCGCCGCCAAGCGCGGCCACCTCGTCGTGCTCGTCGGCGCGGGCGGACGCCTTGCGCGCCTGCTGCCCGCCGAGTAGTCCGAAGAGTCAGCCGTACCAGGAACCGGCCGCTCAGGGCGCCCGGTCGGCTCCGTCCGGCGCGCCTCTCCGGCTTTTAGGGCTCGTGTACGGAGTCGTCCTGGAGACGGAGCAGGGCGATTAGCGCGGAGGTGTCGACGAAGAGGGCCAGTCCGCCACCGAGTCCGCAAACAGATCGTCGTGCCGACGGCTGAGATCGCCGTTCTCGGAGCGGAAACGACCGGCCGCGGCGAGTGCGCGCGCCTGTTCCTCGGAGAGCTGAATCTGGGTCCGAATCATCACGACATCACGATAACAAGACAGCCAACATGACTACATCTACTCTTCCGGCCGTTCGGAGAGCACCCAGCCCTGCGGATCGACTTCGACGACGGTACCGGTCGCCACTTCGAAGCTCTCCTGGCCGCCGGTCATTTCGAGGCGGCGGCTCTCGCCGCCGATCGCGACGGGCAGAGGCATCTCGAAGGACGGGTCCTCCCAGCGCAGGGTGACGGTCTCGCGGCCGTTGTCGCCGGCGACACGATCGACTGCATAGCCCGGCAGGGCGGCGGTGTAGAGATACTGCTTCCAGAACCAGGGGATCGGCCGCCCGAGCTCCTCCGCGACCAGCGCTTCGAAATCCGCGGTCGAAACCAGCCGGTAGGCGTAGCGCTCGTCGGTCGCGAAGCGGTGGACGAGGCGGAAGAAAGCCTCGTCGCCGGCCAGGTAGCGCAGCGTGTGCAGCACCAGGGCGCCCTTGCCGTAGATGTCGCCGATGTAGGCCGCGCCGGCGGTGAGATCGCGCCCCTGCACGATCGGCTTCTTGTTGCCGAGGTGCTTTCTCGGGCGGCGCATGTACTCGAGGTACTTCTCGACTCCCAGCGTGTCGTTGACGAAGACCGCCTCGGCGTAGGTCCCGAAGCCCTCGTGGATCCAGAAGTCGCCCCAGTCGGCGGCGGTGATCTTGTTGCCCCACCATTCGTGCGCCGTCTCGTGGAGGAGCAGCGAGTCGAAGCCGAACTTGTTGTCCTCGAAGTCGGCGCCGTAGGCGACGATCGTCTGGTGCTCCATGCCGAGGTAGGAGGTCTCGGCCACCCAGTACTTGTCGCGCAGGAACGGATATTCGCCGAACCGCTTGCCGAGGACTTCGAGCATCTTCGGCGCCTGCTTCCACATCACCCGTGCCTTCTCCTCGTGCTCGGGGAGCGCCCAGAAGATGATTCTCTCGTCGAGCGTGCCGTCGATCCCCTTGTAGGTCGCCTCGATCGGCACGTAGGGCGCAATGTTCACCGAGACCAGGTAGTTGTTGATCGGATAGGTGACCTCCCAGCGGCTGGTGGTCGTACCGTCGGCGTTCCTCTCCTCGGAGATCCGCTTGCCGTTGGTGAGGCCGACGAGGTCGGAGGGCACCGTGAGGGCGATCGACATCCCTTCGTCGGGCTCGTCGGAGGGGTGGTCCTTGCACGGCCACCAGTCGTCGCCGCCGTCGCCCTGGCCGGTGACGCCGATCCACGGGCGGCCGTCCTCGGTCTCCTTCCAGACGAAGCCGTCGCTCCATGGCGGCCGGCGGGCGACTTTCGGTACTCCGGCGTACTGGAGGGTCACCGCGTGGCGTTCGCCGGCCGCCCAGGGTGTGGCGAGCGGAACGGTCACCAGGCCGCCGGCATGCTCGAAGGCAGCCGGGGCGTCGTCCACCATCGCGGCGGCGACGACCATGCGGTCGTCCAGCTGGATCTCGAAGCGGTCGAGGGGGGCGATGGCGACGACGGTGGCGCGGTTCGTGCCGCGGATCGCCTTCGCCACCGGGTCGACCGCCACCGCCAGGTCGTAGCGACGGACGTCGTAGGCCGCCTGCCGCGGGCGCAACGGCCCGCCGGAGTCGAGATCCCCGGTCGAAAAATACCAGCGCAACCAGAGGCCGGCCGCGACC